>NZ_JBBWVD010000030.1:0-77219 GCF_041903745.1 Thiocapsa sp. C2-2m
TGTCAATGGCCATGAGAACTGAACCGCTTTCGGCCACGAAACTTGACCCGCCCGGAGACCCGGACCAGCGTCAGTTTCCGATTTTCTGCTTCAGTCGATAGCTTTCACCTCCGAGCATGAAGACGTGCGAGTGATGGATGAGACGGTCGACGATGGGCACGGCGACGTTCTCGTCGCGGAAGAAGTCGCCCCAGTTGGTGAAGTCCTTGTTGGTGGTGAGGATCACCGAGCGGTACTCGTAGAGACCGTTGATGAGCTGGAAGAGGTTGTAGAGGCCCTGGCGGTTCATCGGCAGGTAGCCCAGCTCGTCGATGATCAGCAGGTCGAACTTGAGCAGGCCGGCGATCTTCTTCTTCAGCTCCCCGCGCAGTTCGGCCAGTTCGAGGGTTTCCACCAGCGCCAGTGCCGTGGTGAAGAGCACCTTGTAGCCGGCCTCCAGTGCCTTCAGGCCGATGCCGACGGCCAGATGGGTCTTGCCCACGCCGGGCGGTCCGATGAAGACCAGATTGGCGCGCTCTTCGAGGAAGCGGAAGTCCAGCAACTGGCTGACCTGGCGTTTGGTGATGGTGGTCTGGTGGCGGTCGTCGAACTCCTCCAGGCGCTTGATCACGGGAAAGCCGGCCTTGCGTAGGTTCGCGGCCAAGCGGTTGGTTTCGCGCCCCTGCAGCTCCAGGTCGACGAGTTGCTCCACCAGATCCAGATACGACAGGGCGTTGGCCTCGGCGGCGCTCAGCAACGCGGCCAGGCCATGAGCCAGATGGCCGCAGTTGAGGACACGGTATTTGTGCGCGACGGCATCAATGGAGGTCATGAGCGCCCTCCGGTGCGTTCTGCGCGGCAACGGCGGCGTAGCGTGCGAGCGGCGAGGACGCCGAGGCGCCGGGGCTCGACGGTGCGCTCGGCGGCGCTTCGCCGCAGCGCTCGGGATGTGCGCTGTAGGCTTCCAGGTAGGCGCGCAGCCGGGTGTAGCTCATGGCGGGTTTGTCGCACAGCGCGGCGACGAGGGCCGGATCCAGCGCCGGGTAGCTGCCGAGGAGCCGTTTGACGCCCTGTAACTGGTCTTTGTAGATCTTCGGCTCGGTGGCCTTGATCAGGGCGCACAGACGCGCTCCCAACGCCGCGCCCAAGCACTGCGCGATGGCCGCCTCCAGGTCGGCGATCGCCACGGCGGGATCGCGGTAATGGTGGGTGTTCTTGACGATCGCGCCCTTGCCGGGAGCCAGCCCATGGCGGGCGATGACCGCGCCGCTGCCGGGGTCGCTGATCACCAGCTGCCCGTCGCTCTCCACGACGCCGACTCGGCTGCGCTGATAGGCCAGGGGGACGGAGTACGTGTTGGCCTTCCAGGCGATCAGGCCGGTCTTGTCGGCGTGCCGGGTGAGCGGTGCCTCGCCGATGAGCTCCGGCACGCCGGGCGGGCTCAGGTAGGCCGCCATGTGCGGCTGCTCCGCACGCCGATAGCGCTCGCGCGGCGCCTCCCCGGTGGCGGCATGGGTCCGGGCATTGGCCGTTTCCTCGAGCCACTGCTGCAGGTCGGCGCCCACCTCCGCCCAAGCCGCGAAGGTCTCGCCGTAGAGGCCGTTGGACTTGACGTACTTCACCCCGGCTTCGACCTTGCCCTTGCTCTCGGGGTCGTAGCCGCGACA
This sequence comes from Thiocapsa sp. C2-2m, assembly GCF_041903745.1. Lineage (NCBI taxonomy): Bacteria > Pseudomonadati > Pseudomonadota > Gammaproteobacteria > Chromatiales > Chromatiaceae > Thiocapsa > Thiocapsa sp. C2-2m. The sequence goes on from NZ_JBBWVD010000030.1 coordinate 1,647, forward strand.
GGCCCGGATCGCAAAACCCGCGCTCGCTGCATCGCGGGCGAAGCGTTCGTTGAGCGCCAGCTCGCGGAACTGCTCGTCGATCACCACCAGACGGGTTTGGTCGTAGACGCATTCGCGCGGACGCCCGCCAAACGCGCGGAAGGCCGCATCGTGCATCCGGATCAGCTCGGCGGTGTCGATCGGCCGGGCACTGGCCGCTACGTACAGCAGCCGTGAGTAGGACAGGACAAAGACCATCAGATACACCGTGGTCGCGACCCCGCCGATCATCACCCCGCGCAGCTCCCCGCCGTCGACCTGGCACTGCACGCCGGGCACCATGTCCAGCACCGGTTCGTAGTAGCGCTCCGGCTTGAGCGTCACCGTCGCCTTCAGCTCCCGGATGTCGCGCCGCGCCGTGCGCGCCGAGACCGCCAAGTCCCCGTGGGCCTCGCGCAACTTGCGCAGCACCTTCACCGCACTCAAGCGTGGATAGGTCTCCAGCAGGTGCACGACGTACCCGCGATGCACATCCAGACGCCGCTCCCGGCGCTGACCCTGCCGATACGCCGTGATCTCCTCGGCACTCATCCTCAGGTACTTGCGTACCGTGTTGCGCGAAATCTTCAACTCCGCCGCGATCGCCCGCAGCGAACTCCCCCGCCCTTCGTCGTACATGGCTTTGATCTTGTGAATCATGACCCACTCCTGCACCTGCACCCCCGACCGGCAAAAAACCGCACAGTCTGAGGCTGCACACCCTAAAAGCACACTCCGGGATGGATCAAAAGAAGTGGCCGTTAGTGGGTCAGTTTAGGTGGCCAGTAACACCATGTCCGTTCGACATTGGCGATGACGGCGCGGAGCGTCTACGCATAGAATCCATCTTCGACGTGATTCAAGGCTATCGAGATCGTGGCGAGGAATATCTACGCTTGCGTAGCCCCATCCGGTTCGACTACGACCCCGCCGCAGCGAGCCTGGAGCACCCGGCGACGCACGTCACGTTGAACCATCAGGACCGCCGCAACCGGCCTGCGGGCCACTCAACCTTGGGCAGTTCGTCGAGTTCATTTTCCGCCGGTTCTACCCAAATGTTGGGCCGAGCACGACTTCCTGGCCGATACCGATCCGCAGCACTGGCCTCGAGCGATTGGCGGCGAGCACGAGCAGTCACTGCATATGAACTGGCGGGCCGATCCTTCTCGCATTGGCTTCTTGGCCGCGCCGAAACGCAGCTCCGCGGCGACGATGATGCTGGTGCAGACCTGTCCCTCGCCGCGCTCGGCGATGCAGTCGCGGATGCGCCCGGCGGGTCGACGCACGAGATCGGAGACGATGTTGGTGTCGAGCAGATTCGCGGGCTTCGGCATGGCGGCCATGCTCAGCGGGGAATTGCTAGAGCTTGACCGGATCCGGCGCCGTGTCGTGGATGTCCGGGAAGGTGTCGTCAATGGGGTCGAGGGTCGCCAGCACAGCGAGCAGTCTCGGCGGCGGCGCTGGCTCGATGATGAGGCGGTCGCCGTCCTTGCGGATCAGCGCTTCCTTGCCGGGTAGCTCGAAGTCCCGCGGGATGCGAATCGCTTGATTGCTCCCATTGGTGAAGAGGGTGGCGCGGCGGGGTGCGTTCATGGATGCTGATCGACTGGGCATAGGTTACAGCAGAGGTTAGCACGGGGCGTACAACGCCGGGCGATGCGTTGAACTCGGGTCAACGATGCCGGCCGCAGTTAGGCTTCCCCTTCAGCGCCGGCTCGACCCGGCCGTGACCCGACCGGTACGAACCGGGTCGGTTACGCAGGCGCGGTCGAGTTCGTCGGCGGCCAGCACGTTGCGCGTGGTCAGCGAGCTGAAGCGATCGAAATCGCGCTACTTACTTTTACTCGCTGCGCATTCCACGCCATTCGGCCACCTGTTCCACCAACATCCGGCCAGCGATTCCACCGGCATTCTGCCACCCGTTCCACGGCCATTCGGCCGGGGCAGTCGGAGCGAAGCGGCGCAGGCGAGTCATTGTTACTCGGCGGGTGTGGTCGGCGTCAACGTCCGGGCGTGACGTTTGCGCATCGACTCGCCTTTAAGGGTAATCCGGTAGGCGTTGTGGACCAGTCGATCGAGGATCGCATCGGCCAGGGAGGGATCGCCGATCAGGTCATGCCAATGCTCGACCGGCAGCTGGCTGGTGATGAGGGTGGCGCGCCGGCCCAGCCGCATCTGCACGTCTTGCCGATGGGAACGCTGTTGGCGTAGGGGGCGCGCACGGTTACGACGGCGCTGCGGGCGATGGGGCTGAGCGCGCAATGGCGCTTCAAGCGTGATCATCGGGTACTGAATCGGGGGTTTGTCGTCGCGGCAGGGGGCTCGGATTCTGCTGGGGCTGTTGCTTGGGATGTTGCCTGCTCAGCGGTGTGTCTGTGGCATACCCCGGGATGGCCGCCGTTGCCGATTCACTGGGTGCTCGTGGTCGATCCCGACGGCCGGCTGCCAACGCAAGCCTTCGTCCACCGACCTGAACCTGTCGCCGACCCGCGTCGTGGTCTGTTGGTTTGGCGTTGGTCGCTCGAGGTCACTTTCGAGGACGTCCGGCGCCACCTCGCCGTCGAAACCCGGCGCCAGTGGAACGATCCGGCGATCGCACCCACCACGCCGATGGCGATGCCGATGCCGCTGTTGTCGCTCGGGTGTCTCATGGTCTCCCGGTGGCGCGAGCGCCGGGTCACTCTGCCACGCACAACCGCCTGGTATATCAAGTCCCGCGCCACCTTCTCCGATGGCCTCGCCCTGGTGCGGCGGACGATCTGGCTGAGGAAAATGGCGTCAACTTAAGGCCCGAGGAGGAGATGGTCCTAACTTCGTCCAAGAGCCTCGATCGCCTGCTGGATAAGCTCGCGGCGACCGCCTAGGTTGTCCAAAGTCGAGCCAGCCCAAGGCGCTTGAGATGCGCCTCGTCGTGGGGCTCGAATTGCTCTTCGCAGGAGACTGACATGCTGGCATAACCTCATGATGTTAAAAAGGCAACCCATCGCGAGCGAGAGTACGAGGTGACATTCAAAGGCCGACGCCGTGCTTCCTCAGTCTAGCGGTTTCGTCCAACTGTTCGTTGGCGAGGGGTTCGGCTATCGCGACTCGACAGCCGAAGGTTGCAGTCATTCCGATGCGGGTTCGGTTGTCTCCGGAGATGCGCCGCTCGGCTCGGCACGGTCATGGCTGGGCAGCCAGAGTGCGAGACTCCGGTACAGCTCGCCGGTGTCGATCGGTTTGGCGAGGTGTCCATTCATGCCGGCCTCTCGGGCGCCGTTCCGATCAATCTCCATCACTGCCGCCGAAAGGGCAATGATCGGTAGATCCGGACGCTCGAGACGAATCCGCCGGGTCGCCTCGAAGCCGTCCATGATCGGCATCTGCAGATCCATGAGGACGAGGTCGAAGTCCCATGTCGTCGCCAGCTCGACCGCCTCGACACCGTTATCGGCCAGGGTCACGACTGCACCGGTGCGCTGAAGCATGCGTTTTGCGACCTCCTGGTTCAATGCATTGTCTTCCACCAGTAAGATCGCTGCACCGGTGAAGGAGGGCGTCGGAGCCAGGGCCGGTCGCGAGGGTTTGTCGGGTTGCGGCTTTTCGCCACGGGCTTCGAGCAGGCTGTCGAGCAGGGCCGATGCGGTGACCGGTTTGCCCAGGAAGCCGTGGAGCCCCGTGCGGTCTTTCGGCAGGTCGTCGCGGTTGTAGCCGCTGACGATGATCGCCGGTGCCGCGGCACCGGTCAGGACGCCCTCTTTGCGCAATCGGAAGAGCTGCCGGACGGCCTCCAGCCCGTCGATCTCGCCGGGCATCTTCCAGTCCATGAGGATGCAATCGAAGGCCATGCCGGCCCGTTCGGCCTCAATGACGGCCTGCACCGCAGCGGCCCCGCTTGCGGCCTCCTCGACCCGGCAGCGCCAACTTTCCAGGATCTCGCGGAGCACGGTTCTGGCGACGGCGTGGTCGTCGACGACCAAGACTCGGGTCCCGGCGATCTTCCCGACAGTGCCTGGGTCGGTGTCCCCCCGCGAGACAGGCAGGTCGATGTTGAATGAAAAGATGCTGCCCTCTCCGGGCAAGGAGGCGACCTCAAGCTTGCCGCCCATGCGTTCGACCAGCTTGCGGCTGATCACCAGTCCCAACCCGGTGCCGCCGTATTTGCGTGTCGTGGAGCTGTCGGCTTGCGAGAAGGCATGGAACAGGCGATCGACCTGTCCCGGGTTCATGCCGATCCCGGTGTCCGAGACCTCGAAGCGCAGCCGAACCTGATCGGTATCCCCGCCCAGTCGGGTGATCCGAACCTCGACGGTCCCCTGCTCGGTGAACTTGAGCGCATTGCCGAGCAGGTTGGTCAAGACCTGGCCCAGACGCAGCGCATCGCCGAGTAGTGTCCGAGGGGCATCGGGGGACACGCGAAAGACAAGCTCGAGGCCCTTCTCGCCCGCAGCCGAGCCGAAGAGCGTGGCCATTTGCTCGAGGAGCTGATCGATTCGAAACGGACGGGACTCCAGCTCCAGCTTGCCCGCCTCGATCTTGGAGTAATCCAGGATGTCGTTGATGATCCCGAGCAGCAGTCGCGATGAGCCGTGAATCTTGCCCAGATAGTCGCGCTGCTCGTCGTTCAGATCGGTTCCCAACAGGATCTGGCTTAGTCCGATCACGGCGTTCATCGGCGTGCGGATCTCGTGGCTCATGTTGGCGAGGAACTCGCTCTTGGACCGGCTGGCGGCCTCCGCTTGCTCGCGGCTGAGTCGCAGCGAGTCCTCGGTCTCGCGTCGTTTCTGAACGTTCACGAGCATCTGCGCGAACACCGTCAGCAGACGCCGCTCGGTGTCGGAGTAGCGATGGTGCCTGCGCACCGAATCGAAGCCGACGAATCCTCGGCACCGCGGCCCGTCCATCATGGGTACGGCGATGGCGCTCTTGATCCCTTGGGGCTCGAGCACCTGTCTCACACTGCTCTCGGGTGCAAGCGAGTGCACATCGGCGACGTAGACGGTGCCGCCTGTCCGATGGGTCGCGACCCAATCGGAGACCATGCCGGTCGGAACAGCCTGCAAGGCGTCGATCTGCGGCTCGATCCCCCGGGCGCACCATTCGTGCGTGTTGGTGGTGATCTGCCGCTCGAAATCGTAGGTGAAGAGGTAGGCCCGATCAGCGCCGACGAACTCCCCCAGATGCCCCAGCGAGGTCTCGATGACCGAATCGACCCGGTCGAGCGGCAGGCTGATATAGGTCGCCGAGATCTCCATCAAGAGATCCTGTAAACGGGTCTCTCTCTGCAGCGCCTTTTCGCTGTCCTGAAGATGGGCAAAGGTGTCCAGGCGCTTGATGGTGCTGCCGATGACCTGCACGAGAAGCTGCAGGAGGCCGAGGTCGCTTTCCGCCCAGGCATGCGCCGGACGTAGGGCATCGAAGCCGACGAAGCCCCCGAGTCGGCCGCCGCTGTCGACCATGGGCAGGCATAGGAGCGACTGGATGCCTTGAGCGAGAAACTCTGCTTTCTCGGCCGCTGCCTCCTCCGGGAGGGTGGCCACGTCGGGAATCAGGACCGGTTCGCCGGTTGCCATCCAGGCCTGCCACCAAGGCATCCCTTCGCTCATCTGGTCTTGCGAACGCCCCATCTGAGACGGGATGCCCGGGGCACACCACTCATGGGTGTTGGTCATCCGGGAGCCATCCTCGGAGAAACGGAACAAGTAGGCCCGCTCGACTTCGAGGAGCTCGCCCAGTCTTTGGAGGGTCCGATCGAGGATAGCGTCGAAATTGTCCGGGCGAGCCCTCGCGAATCGGGCGGAGATCGCGGCGGCGGCACTCTCCAGTGCCAAACGTCGTGCGGTCTCGGCCTGCGTGCGTTTGCGTTCGGTGACGTCGCGCGCAGCGGCATAGATTAGCTCCCCGCTGGGGAAGGAGCGCCACTCAATCCACCGATAGCTGCCGTCTCGACACCGGTAGCGGTTCTCGAAATCCAGGATCGTTCCTTGTGCGTTGAGGCGTCGGGTCGCCTCGAGCGTCGCGTCGCGATCTTGCGGATGCACGAAATCGATAAAAGGATGCCCTTCCAACTCCTCGGGCGGATAGCCGAGGGTCCGCTCCCATTCCGGGTTCACGCGCAAGAAGCTGCCCTCGGCGTTGACGATGCAGAACATGTCGAGCCCGGTCGTGAAGAACCGGTTGAGCTCCTCGGTTCGGGCGTTGACCAGACCGACCAATCCCGCATGGCGACGCGCCAGGAGCGTGGCCATAAGCGCGAATGCGGCGGTCAGTGCGAGCCCCGTGAGCGCCGTGATCCATCCCGCCCGCATGGGATGCCTGCTCAGGAACTCCGGTCCCGCGTAGGCCGTCACCGCAAAGACCTCGCCGAAGATCGGAATGAGGCGGGTCAGCGACGGTCCGGCGGGAAGCTCGCCGTTCGGAGTCCAATTCGATGCGAGTGGCTCGAAGTGTCCCGAGCGGTGCAGGTAAGCGATCTGCAGGCGCACGGCCCTGTCCGGTCCGTCGCTCAGCAGAAGGGTATCCATGCGCAGCGCGGCGACGACAACGCCGCGCATATCGCCGGAGGCGCCGAATACCGGTCGAAAGACACGGACACCCTTCGGGCTTCCTGGCTCGAGCACGAAGGTGATGGGTTCGGTCGCGGTGGGTAGGCCGCCGAGCGTCGCCGCCTCGATGGCTGCGCGGCGTTGTGGATCCGAGGCAAAGTCGTAGCCGAACGCCTGTACGTTTGCTGTCGTGGATGGCGCCACGAAGAGGACGGGGTAGTGAGTGTCGCGCGCCGTCACAGGTACAGGCCCCTGCTGTGCGTCCTCCTGCCACATCCTCGGGTCCTCGATGCCGGCGGCCTCGGCCCTTGCGCGGAAATCATCCAAGTCTGCTGCGTCTACCCGTGGCGCCCAACCCCATGCACGTACGGCCGGATTGCGGGTGAGATAGCCCGTGTAGCGGGCGAAGTCCTCTGCGGTGATAGCCGTCGCGCTTTCGATGAAGCTCGCCAACCCCTCGAGCTCGGTATCGCGCAGGTTGTGCAAGCTTCCGGCGAGCGCCTCGGTGCGCGCGCTCGCCAATTGGGCGAATGACCAGTCGCGGGCATGGCCCTCGCGCTGATGGGCCGTCCATGCGGCAAAGAGGGTCAAGGCAAGACCCAAGGCGAAGACCAGCGCCGCCTCCAAATGGCGTAACCGTCGTGCGGCATGCGCATCGAGTCGGGCGCGTCTGATCAGCAACGCCGTGCCCGTGAGGATGATCAGGATCAGCACGAGCGTCAGTACGAGTATCGGCGCGGCGGCCTTCGCGAGAGCGGTCCTCCAGGTGCGGGCCTCCACGTCGATACCGAGCACGGCGACGACGTCTCCTTGGACGCGATAGGCCCCGGCACAGACGATGATGTCGCCGACGCGCTGGACGAAGGTCGTCTTGGGCTCGATGCGCTGGTTGATCGGGTTCTCGTATTCGTAGGCCACCCAACCACTGCCGCTCGAGAGGGCAATGCGCTGAATCTCCTTGCGGAATAGGGTGCCGCCGACACGGTCCGGTCTGTCGATCCAATTTTGCCCCACCAGATCGGGCCTGACCGGATGGGCCAGGAAGGTCATGTCCAGATCGTAGGCAAAGGCGTAGAGATCGCCCCGATGGAAGGGGCCGTTCGGCTCGCGCAAGGCATCGAGCAGGGCCTCGCGGCCATGCTCGCCTGCATAGGCCGCAGCGTTTTGCACCAGCGCGCGGGCCTCGGCCGGGAGCGCGTTGCCTCGGACGGCCTTGCTCGGCTCGAAGATCGGGACCTGGGCCGAGACCCAGGTTCCCCAGCGGTCGACGAGCGGTCCTTCCACATGCTCGTCGCCGGTGGCGAAGACACGCCGCTCGCCCTCCGATGCCTCGTCGTAGAGATCGCCGGGGGGCGAGTAGTCCTCGGAGTCGGGTGCCTCGTTGTCGACGAAGATGAACAATTGCCCATCGGCACGACGTCCCATCAGAGAGACGAACCGGTAGCGCGGATCCGTCCGCGCCACGGTGGCAAGCTGGCTCTTGAGTCGCTGATATTCGGGTTTATCCACGTCCGAGAGGTCGCCCGCAAGGACGGCGATGCGCTCGACGTTCAGCGATTGTGCCAACAGCCGCGTCTCCAAAAGCAGGCTGTCTTTCATCTCGCGATCCGCCAGCCCGACCGACCACCAGGCCCCGAGCGATCCAAGGATCAGCACCGACAGCGACAAGGCGATCGCCGCGCGCATCAAGAGGCGCTGCGATCCCGAGCCGGGGGCGCCGATTACTCGGCGGAGCGCTTTGCGCGTCAAGACGTTCTCGGTCCGCGTCGGGTCATGGAACTGCGCGGTATCGCGATCGCGCGGGGCGGCTTCGAAACAGGCCGCACGTGAGATCGCCGATCGCACATGCCGACGTCGAGCGTGCGCTCCATCGCCGAGCGATCCATGTCCTTCGGTTCAGGATGAACCCACCACACGATCCCGGCCCCCCTCTTTGGCCCGATAGAGCCGTTGATCCGCGATCTCGACAAGGCCGTCGACATCCATCCCGGCATATTCGCATACGCCGCTGCTTACGGTGACCCGAAGCCCGGGTTGACTCGAGGTCAGGGCCTTGACGGCGCAGCGAATGCGCTCGGCGACCTCCATCGCCAAGGCGGCGGACGTATGGGGGAGGATCACGAGGAACTCCTCTCCTCCGTAACGGCCGCTCACGTCGACATCGCGCGTGCAGGTGCGCAAGGTCGCGGCAACCTTCACCAGGACCTCGTCGCCGACCCGATGCCCGAAGGTGTCGTTGATCGTCTTGAAGCTGTCCAAGTCGAGCAGGATGACCGAGAGCGCGTCGCCGTAACGTTTGGCGCGCTCGATCTCCTCGGCAAGCTTCTGCAGAAGATAGCGTCGGTTGTAGGCTCCGGTCAGACCATCGGTCAAGGAGGCGAGGCGTAGCTCGTCCTGGGTCGCCTTCAGCTCCGAGATGTCGACCAAAGAGATAAGCCGGCTCGAGACGCCCGAAAACCGAAGCGGCATCGCCGAGACGACCGCCCAACGTCGACTTCGGCCACTCGTCAGGATCCGGGCTTCGCGCTGCTCGCCGACCCCGTCGGGGATTCCGTCGGCAGCCAGTGCCTCCCATGCCATGCTGTTCAACCGCCCGGTGCTGTCGGGTTCCAGGGAGAGATAGGTCTTGGCCGCTTGGTTGGCTTGCGTGACCCCTCCCGCGCCGCGCTCGTCCAAGATTATCGGGAAGGGTGCCGCCTCGAACAGGGTGCGTAGGTTGGACTCGCTCTCGCCGAGTCTGCGCAACACCCGGCTGGCCCCGAACCAGGCAAGACCGATGACCAGGAGCATGGCGCCGCCGACCCACAGGAGCTTGCCGCGCACGCTGCCGATCAGATCGTTCAGGAACTGCGGGCTGGAGTAAAAGGTGGCGATCCCGACCAGAAGGTGACCGTCCGGATCGTAAAGCGGCACCTCCGTCACGAAACAATCGGCACACCGGTCGATCCCCCGCGCGAGATCGAGGCTGTCGGGTGGAAGCGCGACCAGATCCCCGTCGAGGACGAGGGTAATCCGTCGGACGAAGGGCGTTTTTGTGGACTCATCCTTCAGCAGCAGCACGGCATCGAGCTCGGTTCGGATCGCGTCGGCGAGCCGGTCGGGCTGCTGATCGTTGCGCAGCAATGACTCGATCCCGCTGGTCTGGGCCTGGGCGAACGCGCGCGAGCGGCTCTCGGCCTCGGCGCGCAGGGTCGGCTCGATGACCAACACCCAATGCAGCGCGATCAGCGTCGTGAGCAGGATCCCGAGCAGCGCAAAGATCAGGGCGAGGTTGCGCTCGAGAGTCAGCGAGAACCGTCGATGCGTGGTCAAGGTCATGTCGTTCATGCAGCGCTACTCATGGCAGCGCACGACCTTGAGAAAAAACGGCTTGAACCGGATCCCCGCACGCTGCGCCCGAGGCAGGTTGACGAAGGGTAGAATGCGATCGGCGACATGGATTCCCGCAACGGCGCCGGCCTCCACATCGCCCGCGAAGGGCGAGAAGACCAGGGCGCGATGACGCTCCGACCAGAGGCGCAGCCGCTTGCCCCCGACGTCTACGCTGGCGACGAAGATTCCGCCGAGCAACGCATCGTCCACGTCCAACGCCTCCGCGCTCAGGGTTTGCACATTCAAGGGGATCTCGCGGATCCAGCCGATGTCACGAAGCGCCGCGGCGGCCTCTCGAGCGACCGTGTCGGAGCCTTCGTAGACGACACGGATCTCGAGCTTTCCGTCGGTCGCGCGCTTGTCTTCAAGGTCTTCAACGGCGCCGAGAACGGCGGGGAAGAGCTTGAGTCCGACACGAAACCGTTGCTCCTCCTCCTGCCACAGCGACTGGGTCCAGGCGCGTGTGGCGACCAGCCCGAGCCCGAGCCCGAGACACAGCGCCAAGGCAGCGACGAGATCCCGGCGGCTGATTCCCGCATTCGGCGGCATGAGTTGTCGGCGCCCCTTAGAAGCGGTAGCCGACGGATAACCACCAGCGCCGCCCCGGACGCGGATAGCCGTCCGGGTAGGGCAGGTCCACCCCGCCGAAGCCGGTCGGCAGGTCGGGGTAACGCACATCTTCGTCGGTCAGATTCTTGACCCCGAGATGCGCGAAGACCCCCGGCCCGGTGCGCTGATAGCTCAAGGTCAGATCCGCCATGGCGTAACCCGAGACCGAATCGCGCGGGTCGGATTCGGGTCGGCTTCGATCGCCGACGTAGCGCAGCTGCAGGGCCGCGGTCCAGGCGTCGACCGGGCGCCAAAGGACGGCTAGATTGGCCAGTAGGTCGGTGCCGCCGGGCAGTGGCCGGTCGGCGTCGCGCGAGACCGTGTCCACGTAGGAGAAATTCGCATCGATCTTCACGCGGGCTCCGAGGCGGACCTCGTATTCCAGCTCGACACCGCGCAAACGCACATCGGCACTGTTGATAAAGCCGTCGTCGTCGTCCCCGAAGACGATCGGATCGACGAGGTCGGACTGAAACAGGATTAGGCGTCCTTCCCAGCGGGGTTGCTTGAGGATGTAGCCCAACTCGTAGGTCGCGATGTGCCCGGCGTCGATGGACTCCCGGCCCGGATACTCCCGCTCGTAGAAGGTCGGCGGTCGAAAGGCTTGTGCATACTGGAGCTTGAGGATGTTGGCCTCGTCGATGCGCCAGACGGCGGCCAGGCGCGGGGTCAGGAAGGCGCCGAGGTCGCTGTAGTCGTCCAGGCGCAGCGCCGCCGTGACTGTGAAGCCCTTGCTCGCACGGATCTCGTCCTGCACGATCAGGCTGAGAATCCGTCGGTCGAGCTCCTGATCCAGCCAGGTTTCGGGGACATCGAACGACAGGTTGAACCAGTTCCAGCTCGCGCGGTCGACCTGCACCTGACTCGCCTCGAAGCCCAGCAGGACAAGGTGCCTGTCCAAACCGCGCCAGTGCAGATCCGCGGCCCCGAGGTAGCGCGTCTCGCGGTAGTCCTGATCCAGGTAGACGGGTTGCGTGTCGAAATAACTCGGCGGGAAGACGTAGAGCTGCTCGCGTGTGCGCTCGTACTGCAGCGACTCGAGCCGGACGCGTGCATCCAGCGCATCCGACAGCGCCAGATCTTGGCCGATTTGAGCCGAGACATAACGCTGTCCGGAGGCAATTCGGTCGTCCGATGGCGGCAGGAAGTGATTGATCCCGAAATGATCGCCGTAGTCGTCGTCCAGGATCTTGATCGCGACGGAGGTATTGCGCCAGCGCAGATCGGCGAAGGCACCGAGATACCGGCTCGCTTCGTTCGATGGGCCGGGCGCGTTGGAGAGCTGCGCCTCGACGATCGCGAAGAGGGCATCTTCGGCGACGGGTACGCCGCCGTTGCCGGCAAGGCCGGCAAGATTGATCGAGGCGGTCAGATCGCGCTGCGGGTCGCTCCAGTGCCAGATCCCGCCCCCGCCGGCAGCGGCGCGCTCGTTGGCTTGGGCGTGGATCCTGCGGTCGGCTTGCCGGGTGACGACGTTCACCACGCCGGCGAAGGCATACTCTCCATGCACCGAGGCGCCGGGTCCGCGGATGACCTCGATGCGCTCGATCTGCTCGATGGGGATGTTCAGGACCGGGTTCGCGGTGGCGAACAGTGTCGAGTTCATCGACACGCCGTCGAGCAGGAACTTGATGTTCCCCGAGGCATAGCCGAAACCGACCCCGCGACTGAGAACCTGGCGCTCGCCCGTCATCTCGAGCCCTTGGCTGATGCCGGGGACCAGCGAGAGCGCCTCCCAGACGGTGCGAGCGCCGCGGGCGAGCATCTCGGATCCGGACAGGATGGTCGCCATGCCGGGGACGAAGTCCGCGTTCATTCCGTTGCGGGTCGCCAGCTCGGTTTCCTGATCGAGGAGACTCAGCAAGTCGCCGAGAGGTGCGTCGTCGGAGTCGGGCGTCGGTTGGATGCCGGCGGCTTCATCCGTGATCAGCATCATGACGAGCATCGACACGGCGAGTCCGCGCGGTGCGAGTGATCTTCGTAGGCTTGTTGACGGCAACACAACGAGGCCTCCGAGCCCTTGGCGCGAGCGGCATTGCGTAGATGCATCCGACCTGCTCGACATCGGCAGACCCGTCGTGGTGCAGGCATACCGGCTCCCGGTGTCGTCTGCCCGAGACGACTTACCCGCTCGGTCGGCGGCCGGAGCGCCCTAGGACGTCGGCAAAAAACCGTCCGCCTTGAGTTTGCCGATCACGGCGGCGATGACCTCGCTGATCGTGGTCTGCTCCGAGCTCGGATCCAGTGTGTCGGAGCGGCCCGACCAGACCAGCGTTGCTCGTCCGGCGTCGTAGAGATTGGTCTCGAGCCGAAGCGCGCGGTAACCGGCGTAATACCCGGGTGCGGTGACCTCGCTCAGGATGTGACCATAATACGGGTAGAGGCGCCCGTAAAGACTCGGAACCACATGGGTGCGTCCACCGCTCGAGGGGGCCTCCGGGTTCTCGCCAGCGAGGTAGGTGACGATGACCCCGTCGGCCCCGGATCGCCCGACCGCCTCCTGCACCGCCCTCGCTCGGCCGACATCGCGGTCGGAAAGCAGGGTATGCGCCGCACGCGCTTGAACGCCGGCGCCTTTCAGCGCTTCGACAAAATTATCTTCGTAAGCGCGGCGTACGATCGGGTTGGTGGAGATGCCGAAGACGATCAGGTCGCGATACGGGGTCGGGGGTGTCCCGGGTGCGATCCAGGTCGTGCTCAAGGGGCCCGGCGCGCAGCCGAGCGTCAGCAGGACGGCAAGGCCGAACGCGACGGCAAGCCGGAAAGGACGCATAAGCGGTTGCTCCGAGATCGCGAAAGGTTCCATCGGGCGCGGGAGTGTGCCCGGCTCGGGGCGGCAGGACAAGCTCAGGTCGTCCCGCTGTTCTGCGCTTTGGTCGACTTGGTGTCGGCGGCGTACTCGAAGGCGTCCGAATACATGCGATCCCGGTCGAGCCCCGCGGCCTCGAAGGCGATCCGCCCGGCCTCGACCATGACGGGCGGTCCGCTCATGTAGAGATCGAATCCGCTTGGATCCGGGTGATCTTCGAGGACGGTCATGTGAACGAATCCGGTGCGTCCCTGCCAGTGCGCATCCGGCTCCGAGAGCACGGGGACGAAGCGGAAGGTGGGCAGTTGCCGCGCCCAAGCGGCCGGCAGATCGGTCAGGTAGAGGTCGCGCTGCGCACGCACCCCCCAATAGAGCGCGATCGGGCGGTCGAGTCCGATATGGATCGCATGCTCGATCATCCCCTTCAGCGGCGCGAACCCGGTGCCTCCACCCATCAGGATGATCGGACGATCCGAATCCTCACGAAGGACGAAGGTCCCCATCGGTCCCTGGATGCGCAGGATGCTTTTCTCGGGCATGCTCTCGAAGACGTAGGCGGTGAACTCGCCGCCCGGAACATGACGGACATGCAGCTCGATCTCCGCGTCGTCGTGGGGCGCATTGGCGATGGAGAAGGCCCGACGGCGGCCGTCGCGCAGGATGAAGTCCAGATACTGGCCGGCGAGGAATTGCAGCCGTTGGTTCTCCGGCAGCTTCAGGAAGAGGCGCATCACGTCGTGGTTGAGACGCTCCTTGCGCGAGACCCGGCAGGGCAGGGTGCGGACCTCGATGTGCGCCACCGACGGGACCTCGCGCACGCGCAACAGCAGGTCGGAAGCCGGCACGGCCTGACAGGCGAGGCAGGTGTCCTCGGGCTGGCCCTCGAGCGCCTCGGTCGGCCCGCTCGGGTAGTCGACCCGGCCCTCGAGGAGGTGGACCGAGCAGGATCCGCACTTGCCGTCGCGACAGCCGTAAGGAAGGCCGATGCCTTGGCGCAGCGCGGCGGCGAGGATGGTTTCGCCCGGCTCGACATCGAAGCGATGTTCCGCGGGGAGGGTTCGGATCTTGAAGCTCATCGGGTGATTAAACCGCGTCCGGAGTGATTAGGCGATGGTTTTGGATCGGCTCGGCCCTATCTCCATCGGCTGACCCTGGATGGCGCGGTTTAAAGATTTGTTTTTCAATGGCTTGATCTGTACCTGTTCCGAGGCATCGGGTATTCTCAAGGTCATGTTGCCGGGTGCAACGCCGGTTTATGCTGGGGACGCGATTCGACAATCTTGAGGCATCGCATGCCGAGTTCGCAAACATGAGGCAGGTTGGGTAATGAACGAGCAGATCGTCGTTGGATGTGGATATGTGGGCATGCGCCTTGCCCGCCAATATCGGGAGCAGGGCGAGGCCGTCACCTGCATCGTGCGATCCGATGCGGGGGTGGCGCGGCTCGAGCACCACGGCATCCAGGGCTTACGCTGCGATCTCGCGGCTGAAAATCTCGGTGATCTCGGCCTTGCCGAGGCGCGGGTCTTTCATTTCGCGCCGCCGCCGGGGAACGGGGTTCAAGACCCCCATACCCGGCATCTCGTCGAGGTCTTCGAGCGCTACGGTCATCCGCGGCGCGTCCTCTATATCAGCACGACCGGCGTCTACGGCGATTGCGCCGGTAGCTGGATCGACGAGACGCATCCAGTCGCGCCTGTTGCGGCGCGCTCGCAACGGCGCCGGGATGCCGAGGAGACGCTGCTCCGTTGGTGCGCGGAGAGCGGCCGGGATCTGGTCATTCTGCGCGTGGCTGGGATCTACGGCCCGGACCGGTTGCCTCTGGAGCGGATCCGGGCGGGTGCACCTCTTGTCAGGCCGCAGGAAGCGCCATACACCAACCGGATTCACGTCGACGACCTGGTCACGGCCTGTATCGCGGCGATGGAGCGGGCGCCGTCGGGTGCGATCTACAACGCCTGCGACGGTCACCCAAGCACCATGACGGACTATTTTCTCGACGTGGCCGCCGCAGCCGGGCTGCCGAGCCCGCCGCTGATCAGCCTCGCGGAGGCCGCCGATCGCCTCTCCGAGGGCATGCTCTCCTACCTGAGCGAGTCGCGTCGTCTGCGCAACGATCGGCTGCGCGAAGAGCTGGGTGTCGTGTTCCGCTACCCGTCGCTGGCCGAGGGGCTGCGCGGTCTCTTTTAGGCGATCGGCGGATGCGTATCCTCGAACGCTTTTGGCGGCTATGATGCGGCCCTGCATCGCACGCCGAGGCGGCGGTGCGTCCCGATCGCGCGGAGTGCTCGGATCATCTTCGTTCGGACTGCCCGCTCGAATGCACCCTGTTCCGTTCGACCTCGAGCCCAGGCGTGATCGGACCCAACAACCCATAAGGAGCCATCGATGACGCGTTCAATCCGACAAGCGCCCGCAATGCTCGCTGCCCTGCTCGCAACCGCGGTCTTTGCATCCCCCGCCAGTGCGCTTCAGGAAGCGGACTTCAACTACGACTCGACCGAAAATCTGTATCGAATCTGTGCGGTTGCACCGGATGCCGAGGGCCATCAGATCGCCTCCCTGGCCTGCCGCGCCTTCCTCGAGGCGACCGTCCAATATCACGACGGCGTCACGGCCCGCAATGGCTTGAAGCGCCTCATCTGTTACCCCCAAGGCGCCACGATCGAGGATGCCCGCGAGGCATTCGTCGCTTGGGCGCAGGCCAACGCCGGGAGCAAGGAGCTGATGGGCGAGCAGCCCGTGAAGGGCGTGGTGCGTGCGCTCGCAGCCAAATATCCTTGCACGGGTCAGAAATAGGCCCTTCATCCATCGGGCGTCGGCCGGCGGCTCGACGCCCTCGCAGTCTCGGAGATTCCAATGATGAAAGTCACGACAGTTACGGCCGCTCTGGCCTGTATTCTGCTGATCGCCGGATGCGGCAGCACGACCACCTCGCGCGTTGCTACAGGCACCGGTATGGGCGCAGCCAGCGGTGCCGTCATCGGATCCTTCAGCGGCAATGCCGGTCGCGGCGCGCTCATCGGTGCCGGTGTGGGCGCCTTGGGCGGGGTGCTCGTCGACGAGCATCAGCGCGGCAGCTTCAGCAACAACTGATCCGGACGATCGATCGACCGAGCCGTTTGTCGGCTCGGCCGGCCATCTGTCTCTCCCACCCTGCGTGTGCACTTGTGCACGTCGCGGGTGTTTTGCCCCCCGACAGGACGCGTGCGGCCTCGCGTGGCGCTCGTCGGACTCGGCGAGGCGATGCGCGGGATTCGGCGACGCACTCGACGGGCATCGGCGGCGATCGGCTTGAGGCGAAAAGGTTTGTCGGCGCGTTTGGCCGGGCAGGTTTTCAGTTTTTTCTCCCTGGGGATCGGGTTTCCGTTCGACGAATCGTCACATTTTTTTCAATGAAACGCAGTTGACGCTTCGCACACGATCCACTAGCTTTCATCGGGAAAGAATCGCGGCGCTTTCGGGGTTTCGGTGCACGACGTACTGCAGGAAGTCCCGGGACAGGAAACGCTGCAGCACATTGGACCGGCGCACGACCGTGACGGCGAGGCGATGTCGGGTGCGTTTCGGCCGTTCGTGATGATGCCGCCCTCTGATCCAGGTTGAATGCACTGATCTCCTTTCCCGTGCCCCTCCCGCGATGCCGCTCTTCGCGCGGGTGCGGTTTTGCGTTACCCGCTGTCGAGTCGGCTTGTGTGTTGGCAGCTCGGCGGTCTTGGCTCGACCAACGCACACCAGCATGAGAGACAGCGATGAGGATCTACGTAGGAAACCTAACCTATAGCGTGACCGACGACGACCTGCGGGAAGTCTTCGGAGAGTTCGGTGATCTTGCAGCCGCGGAGGTGATCAAGGATAAGTTTTCCGGTCAGTCCAAAGGCTTCGGATTCGTCGATATGCCCAACAACTCGGAGGCGGATGCGGCCATCAAGGCGCTGAACGAAACCGACTTCAAAGGACGCAAGCTCACCGTCAACGAGGCGCGTCCGCGTGCCGAACGTCCACGTGGCGGCGGGGGCGGGAGCCGCTACTGAGCCCGATGCTCGACTCATGGCCTAGACAGGATCGTCGTCGCGGCGCGTTGCGCCGCCGGCGTCGATCTTGACCCTCGATGTCGTTTATCCGCCTCGCCGTCAGCCGTTTCGTACCCCGGGGGCGATGCCGAGACTGTCCCAGACCCCGTTGACCCGTTCACGCACCGCCGCGTCCATTAGAATCGGGCTTCCCCATTCGCGCGTCGTCTCCCCGGCCCACTTATTGGTGGCATCGAAGCCGATCTTCGATCCCAGTCCCGAGACCGGAGAGGCAAAATCCAGATAGTCGATCGGCGTGTTCTCGATCATCACCGTGTCGCGCACCGGATCCATCCGGGTCGTCATCGCCCAGATCACATCCTTCCAGTCGCGCGTACAGACGTCCTCGTCCACAACGATCACGAACTTGGTGTACATGAACTGACGCAGGAAGGACCAAACACCCATCATGACCCGCTTGGCGTGTCCCGGGTATTGCTTCTTGATGCTGACGACCGCCAGGCGATATGAGCAACCCTCCGGCGGCAGGTAGAAGTCGCGGATCTCCGGAAACTGTTTCTGGAGAATCGGTACGAAGACCTCGTTCAGGGCAACGCCTAGGATCGCAGGCTCGTCGGGGGGGCGCCCGGTGTAGGTGCTGTGATAGATGGGCTCGCGGCGTTGAGTGATGCGCTCGATGGTGAAGACCGGGAACTCGCCCACCTCGTTGTAGTAGCCGGTGTGATCGCCGAAAGGCCCTTCCGGTGCCAGGTCGTCCGGGTGGATATGGCCTTCGAGGACGATCTCGGCGCTGGCCGGGACCTGGAGATCGGAGTCTTTGCAGGCCGCCAGCTCGGTGCGGCTGCCGCGCAGCAGTCCGGCGAAGGCGTATTCGGATAGGGTGTCCGGTACCGGCGTGACGGCGCCGAGAATCGTCGCCGGGTCGGCGCCGAGCGCGACGGCGACCGGGAATGGCTTGCCGGGATGGGCGCGTTGCCAGTCGCGAAAGTCGAGCGCACCGCCACGGTGGGCGAGCCAGCGCATGATGACCCGGTTGCGGCCGAGCACCTGCATCCGGTAGATGCCGAGGTTGTGGCGCGCCTTCTCCGGCCCCTTGGTGATGACCAGGCCCCAGGTAATCAGCCGCGCGGCGTCGCCCGGCCAGCAATGCTGAATGGGCAGGCGCCCCAAATCCACTTGATCCCCGCTGAATTCGACATCCTGGCAAGGCGCGTTGCGCCGAACCTTCGGGGCCATGTCCAGCACCTTCTTGAAGATCGGCAGCGACTGCCACGCCTCCTTCATCCCCTTCGGCGGATCCGGCTCCTTGAGAAAGGCGAGCAGCTTGCCGACCTCGCGCAGCGCTTCCACCGACTCCTCGCCCATGCCGAGGGCCACTCGGCGTGTCGTCCCGAACAGGTTGCCCAGCAGAGGAATCTTCGACCCCTTCGGTCGCTCGAACAGCAGTGCCGGGCCGCCGGCCCGCAGCGTCCGGTCACAGATCTCGGTCACTTCGAGATAGGGGTCGACCTCGACCCGGATGCGTTTCAGCTCGCCGCGCTGCTCAAGCTGGTCGATAAAATCACGCAGGTCCCGATACTTCATTTCTTATCCCGCATTTCGAACGCGGTTTAAGCCGCGATGCCGGAATGACGAAGCAGCGCATCCGTATTCGGCTCCCGACCCCGGAACCGCACATAGAGCACCATGGCGTCCTCCGATCCGCCTTTCTCCAGGATGTTCTCGCGGAAGGACCGGCCCGTGTCCGCATCGAAGACACCCGTTTCCTCGAACAGCGAGAAGGCGTCCGCGGACAGGACCTCGGCCCATTTGTAGCTGTAATAGCCCGCCGCGTAGCCGCCCGCGAAGATGTGCGAGAAGGCGTGGGCGAAGCGGTTGAAGGCGGGCGGACGGATCACGGCGACCCGGTCGCGGACCTCCTCGATGATCTCGTAGACGCGTCCCCCGCGCGCCGGGTCGTATTCCAGATGCAGGCGGAAATCAAACAGCGCGAACTCCAGTTGTCGCACCATTTGCATGGCCGACTGGAAATTCTTCGCCGCGGTCATGCGCTCGTAGAGGTCTTGCGGGATCGGCGCACCGCTCTCCCAATGGGCTGCAAAGAGGTCGAGCGATTCACGCTCCCAACACCAGTTCTCCATGAACTGGCTGGGCAGCTCGACCGCGTCCCACGGCACCCCGTTGATCCCGGCGACACCTGGATAGTCGACCTTGGTCAGCATGTGGTGCAGGCCGTGGCCGAACTCGTGAAAGAGTGTCTCGACCTCGTTGTGGGTCAGCAGCGAGGGCTTGTTGCCGACTGGCGGGGTAAAGTTGCAGACCAGGTAGGCGACCGGGAGCTGGTCGCAACGACTGGTGTGCATCCGGTTGGTGCAGACGTCCATCCAGGCCCCGCCGCGCTTGTTCTGGCGTGCGAAGGGGTCGAGATAGAACTGGCCGCGTAGCGCCCCGGATGCGCCGTCGCGGATCTCGAAGAAGCGCACCTCCGGGTGGTAGGTGTCGAAGGATTCGGCCTCCTGGATCCGGACCCCGAAGAGGCGCTCGACGACGCCGAAGAGACCCGACAGGACCCGCGAGATCGGAAAGTAGGGCCGAAGCTCTTCCTGGCTGATTTGGTATCGGTGCAGACGCAGCTTCTCGGCATAGTAGCCCACGTCCCACGGCTCCAGCGTCTCGACGCCGTGCTGCTCGCGCGCGAAGGACTCCAGCTCCGCGAGCTCTTTGCGTGCCTGACCGACCGAGCGGTCGGCCAGGTCATTGAGGAAGGCCAGCACGTCGTCCGGCGAGCGGGCCATCTTGGTCGCGAGCGAGCGCTCGCCATAGTTCGCAAATCCCAGCAGCCCGGCCAGCTCGTGACGCAGCGCCAGGATGCGCTCCATGATCTCGCTGTTGTCCCACTCTCCAGCATCCGGCCCCTGATCGGAGGCGCGTGTGCCGTAGGCCTGATAGAGCTCGAAGCGCAGCTCGCGGTTGTCCGCATAGGTCATGACCGGCATGTAAGACGGCAGGTCGAGCGTGAAGAGCCAGCCGGTCTGGCCCCGCTGCTCGGCGTTCTGTCGGGCCAGCCCCAGCGCGGATTCGGGCAGGCCCGCGAGCTGCGCCTCGTCCTCGATGACCTTGCTCCAGGCGTTGGTGGCGTCGAGCACGTTCTCGGAATACTTGGTGGTGAGCTGGGAGAGCTCCTGACTGATGGCCTTGTAGCGAGCCTTTTTCTCGGCGGGCAGGTCGACTCCCGAGAGATGGAAGTCGCGCAGCGCGTTCCCGAGGAGCTTGCGCTGTGCCGGGTTCAGGTGCTCCTGCGCCGCGACCGCCTGGTAGCCGCGGAAGAGGGCCTCGTTCTGCCCGACCTCGGTGCCGTAATCGCTGAGCTTCGGCAGGCAGGCGTTGTAGGCCGCGCGCAGTGTGTCGCTGTTCAGGACACCGTTGAGATGTCCGACCGGTGACCAGGCGCGACTCAGGCGGTCGTCGATCTCGTCCAGCGGCTCGACGAAGCTCTCCCAGGTCGGCACCGGGACCTCGCGTGTCAGACGCTCGATCTCGGCGCGGCAGTCGGCGAGGCAGACGTCGATGGCGGGCTCGACATGTTCGGGACGGATCCGAGAGAAGGCCGGGAGGCCGGTGGTGTCGAGTAAAGGGTTCGTCATGGGTGTGGCCTGGTCGGGTTCGCGGATCAAAGGGATCTAAAGAGGTCAAGGGTTGCGATCGGCGGTGGCTCGGGGACCGCGTCGTGACAACCGGCGGGTCGGGACGGGCGAAGCCTGGCGCTTCGTGGATCATGCGGGCTTGGCGCAGGAGTTTCCAGTCGACCGATCGGGTCGGCGCGAGTGACGCAGTTTGCGATGCACTCGGCGTCGTCAGTCCGGCAGGAAACCCATGTTCTGGCGCGGCGAGATCCGGCCCTCGAGCGAACGGACCATGTCGATTCTCGGACGCGGTGCGAAGGCCTGCGGGATGCAGAAGTGAAATCGCCACAAGTCCTGGCGCCAGCGCTCCCCGACGTCGGCGGAGATCTCCAGCCATTCGTCCGACTCGATCGGAACGAACCGTTCGCCAGCGCCGTAGGCATAGGTCTTGTAGGCGCCCCTCGGCGTGCACCGAATGCCCTCCACCGAGAGGTTGCGGGTCCCGCTGCGACCCTCCGCGACGACTGTATAGCGCACTACGGCGTCGGAGCCGATCCGTAGGTTCGCGGTGTCGATGAAGTATCGGAGGGCTGAATCCGGTCCGTCCGGGACCAGCTCGACCAGATCCGCATCCTGCGGCCAAGGCGGGAGCGTGGAGTCCGCTTCCTTCCAAGGCGTGCCCGCTTGAACGCTCGAGGGCACGGGGGGCTCGGCGTCGGTCACGAAGGCATTTCTCGCGGCGGATAAGGGCATCGCGAGCCAAAGCAGAGGGAGCCAAAGTAGGACGTCCCGGGCAAAACGTCGCCGGGGCAGGAAGGCCGATGGAAGCTGTCGGGGGGGTGTCATGATGCCGTTCACCTGGGGATGAAGTGACGTGTCATAAATTAAGGTGATTTCCGGGAAGTGTCGTCCCGACTGCGCATACCGGGAAGGCGTTTAGGGACTGTAGGGGCGAATGAATTCGCCCCTACACGTCGGTGGAACCTTTCCCGGAAATCACCTAAGGTGAGCACCGAATCCAATCGTTGTCGTTGCCGTTAACGATTACGACAACGATAACGGTAACCGTGGCAAAGGTATTCCTTCGTCGCGTTGTTTTGCTTAATTTTGAACCGGTCCAAAGTGATTTATGCAGGAAAAACGGGCCGGAAGGATGCGCTCGCCGTGACGTGCGTCTCCATGCTTCGCACCCGGGCGCATCGCCGCATCGACATCCACAAGTCTACCAGCCCGAAAGGCAACTGCCATCCGACACGATCGGCCCGCTTGTGCCGCTGATTCTCCTTCCGGTATGGTTCTTGGATGCGTCTCGAAAAAATCCGACTTGCCGGCTTCAAATCCTTCGTGGATCCCACGACGGTGCTCTTTCCCGGCAATCTGGTCGGTGTCGTCGGTCCCAACGGCTGCGGCAAGTCCAACGTCATCGACGCGGTGCGTTGGGTCATGGGCGAGAGCTCCGCGAAGATGCTGCGCGGCGAGTCGATGGCCGACGTCATCTTCAACGGCAGCACCGGGCGCAAGCCGGTCGGGACGGCCAGCATCGAGCTGGTGTTCGACAACACCGACGGCGGCGCGGGCGGCGCCTATGCCGCCTTCAATCAGATCTCGGTCAAGCGCCAGGTCTCGCGCGACGGTCAGTCGGCCTATTTTCTGAACGGGACGCGCTGCCGTCGGCGCGATATCCAGGATCTCTTCCTTGGTACGGGTCTCGGCCCGCGCTCCTACGCCATCATCGAGCAGGGGATGATCTCGCGCATCATCGAGGCGCGGCCGGAGGATTTGCGGCTCTTTCTGGAGGAGGCCGCAGGCATCTCCAAGTATAAGGAGCGCCGCCGCGAGACCGAGAGTCGCATGCGTCAGACCCGCGAGAACCTGGATCGGCTCGACGATCTGCGCGACGAGGTCAACAAACAGATCCAACACCTGGAGCGCCAAGCCGCCTCCGCCGAGCGCTATACCCAGCTCAAGGCCGAGGAGCGGCGTTTGGACCTGGAGCTCAAGGCGTTGCGCTGGCAGGCACTCGACGCGGAGATCCGCACCCGCGAGCAGCGACTCGCCGAGACCGAGACCCGGACCGAAGCGGGGCTCGCGCAGCAGCGCCGGATCGAGGCCGATATCGAGGCGCGGCGCGCCGACTATCAGAGCGCCTCGGAGACCTTCAACGGGGTGCAGGGACGCTTCTACGCCGTCGGCTCGGAGATCGCGCGGGCCGAGCAGGCGATCCAGTTCGCCAACGAGGCCCGCGGTCGGCGCGAGGGCGAGCTGGTGCGCCTCGACCAGGAGATCGGCGAGGCCGAAGACCACTTGGAACGTGACCAGGGTCGTCTCGCCGAGATCGACCGCAACCTCGCCCGCGACGAGCCCGAGCTGACCGGTGCGGATCAGGCGTTGTCTGCAGCCGTGCTGAGCGTTGCCGGCGCCGAGGATCGGCTCAAGCAGTGGGAGCGCCTCTGGGACGACTTCAGCCGGGAGGCCGCCGGGCCGTCCGAGCAGGCGCAGGCCGAGCGTGCCCGGATCAACGCACTCGAGCAGCGCAGCGACCGCGACCGCGACCGACTGCGGCGCTTGGACGAGGATCTGGCACGTCTGCAGGGGTTGGAGCTCGAGGATCGGTTTCTCCAGCTCGTCGAGCGCGAGAGCCGATTGGAGGCCGCGCTCGCGGACATGGAGGAGCGCCACGAGACCTCCGGTGCCGACCTTGCCGAACGCGACGGGGCGATCGCGACGCTCGCCTCGCAGATCGATCGGGTCCGCACCCTGCTGCAGCAATCCCGGGGTCGGCTGGCCTCGCTCGCTGCCCTGCAGGACGAGGCCCTTGCCGACACGGATGCCGACGACGGCCGTGCCGACTGGCTGGCCGCCGCGGGACTCGCCGATGCCTCCCGTCTGATCGATCGGATCGAGGTCGACCCGGACTGGCAGCGTGCGGTCGAGGTCCTGCTCGGGGACGCGGTCCGCGCGGTCGGCATCCCGAATCTCGATGGTGCGCTCGCGGGCGGCGATCCGCCTCCGGGTTTGGTGCTCTTGGAGACGTGCGGCGACGCCGAGGGTCAGGCCGAGGGTCAGGCCGAGGCAGCACCGTATTCGGACGGCGGATCGGCGACTCGGGCGATTCTCGCGCATGTGCGCGCACCCTGGGCGCTCGATGGCCTGCTCGGTCGGGTCCATACCGTCGATCGGCTTGCCGACGCCGTGGCGATGCGCGACGCCTTGGGCTTGGCCGAGCAATGGGTCACGCCCGAGGGCGCGCGGGTCGGTCGAGATTGGCTGAGCACGCCGCCGGTGCAGGCGCAGGGGGGCGTCATCGCGCGTGCAGAGGCGATCAAGGCGCTCGGCGTGGAGATCGCGGACGACCAGGCCAGGGAGTCCGAGCTATGCGCCGAGCAGGAGCGTCTGCGCACGGCCCGAACCCTGGCTCACGAGGAGCGCGCCGATGCCGGACGACAACTGACGTCACTGGGTCGCGAGCTCTCGCAGCTCAAGGCCGAGCTCGCAAGCCTTCGCGCCAAGCGCGAGCATCGACAGGATCGGCTCCAGGCGCTGGGCGCCGAGCGCGACGAGCTGCAGGAGCAGATGGCCGAGGCATTAGATGAGATGGAAGAGGCGCGCGAGCGTCTGCACGAGCACCTCTCCTTGGTCGAGACCCTGGCGGAACGACGCGAGGCGATGCAGGTCGAGCGCGAGGTGCTGCGCACCGGGCTTGCCGCGGCACGCGACGAGGAGCGGGGTTGCCGGGAGCGGACCCAAGGCTTGCGCGTCAGCGTCGAGTCGAACCGCGCTGCGCGCGCGGCGACCCAACAGAGTCTCGTGCGCATCCAGGAGCGCCGCTCGGTGCTGCATGAGCGCCGCGCCGAGCTGTTGGATGCGCTCGAGGAGAGTGTCGAGCCCTTGGCCGAGCAGCGGGCGCGGCTCGACGAGCAGCTGGTGCTGCGGGTGGAGGTCGAGCAGGCGTTGGCCGCGGCGCGCAACCGCCTCGAGGCCCTGGATGCCGAGGTGCGCGAGCTGGAGCAGGCGCGTCAGCGCTTGGAGCAAGAGGGCCGACTCGGCCGCGGCGAGCTCGATCGGCAGCGTTTGGAGCACCAGGAGCGTCTGGTCCGTCGTCAGACCCTCGCCGAGCAGATCGCCGGGCAGACGGACGGGCACATGGTCGGGCAGACGGACGGAGCCGAGCGGACCCCGGCCGACGTCCTGGCCGCGATGGACCCCGCGGCGAACGAATCGGAGTGGCAAGAGGCGCTTTCCAAGACCGGGGCACGTCTGCAGCGGCTCGGTCCGGTCAACCTGGCCGCCGTGGACGAATTCAGGCAGCAGGCCGAGCGCAAGGTCTATCTGGACGCCCAGCATGATGACATCAGTCGCTCGCTCGAGACCCTGGAGCAGGCGATCCGCAAGATCGATCGCGAGACCCGCAACCGCTTCCGCGAGACCTACGATCAGGTGAATCAGGGGTTTCAGCTCCTGTTTCCGCGTCTCTTCGGCGGCGGTCACGCGAGCTTGGATCTCACCGACGAGGATCTGCTCGAGACTGGCGTTACCGTCATGGCCCGACCGCCCGGCAAGCGCAACTCGAGCATCCACCTGCTCTCGGGCGGGGAGAAGGCGCTTACCGCGGTGGCCTTGGTCTTCGCCATCTTTGAGCTCAATCCGGCGCCCTTCTGCATGCTCGACGAGGTCGACGCGCCGCTCGACGACGCCAACGTCGGGCGTTTCTGCGAGCTGGTGCGCTCCATGTCCGACCGCGTCCAGTTCGTTTTTATCAGCCACAACAAGGTCACGATGGAGATTGCCGATCATCTGCTCGGCGTGACTATGCATGAGCCCGGCGTCTCGCGGCTCGTCTCGGTGGATGTCGACGAGGCAGTTCGGCTCGCGGCCGTGTCCTGAACGCGCGAACAGGTGTCGCACCAGGTTCAGGTACGGGTCGTCGCCGCCGTCGTGGGTCAAACCCGTCCGCGCGGGGATACAGGTGGCTCGCGCATTGATATACTCCACCCAGTCCTGAACGTGAGACCGACAGCAACGCTTGAATGGACGCCAATACCATCCGTCTCATCCTGATCGTCGCGGGAGCCCTGCTCATCCTTGCCCTCTTCTTATGGGAGCGCAGCCGGCGTGCCGGGGACGAGGACGATGACGATGACTACGAGGAGGCCGACGCACCCTACGGTCTTTCGGCGGGCAAGCGCGAGCCGCGGCTCGGGCAGGTCGCCGACGAGGAGCGAGGGAGCGACCCCGATCGCGCCCGCCCCGGCCGAACGCCCGCAGCGGGGGCGCGCCGGCTCGACCCCGAGTCGGAGTCCGAGCCCGATCCGGACGACGACATCGATTCGGACAGGCCGGCGGACGTCGAGCCGCTGTTGATTCAGCTGAGCGTGAGCGCGCGCCGCGAGCCCTTCGCCGGTCCGGAGTTGATGGATGCCGCCGACATCTGCGGTCTGCGTCCCGGCCGGATGGATATCTTCCACTGCCTGGACGAGTTCGACCACGACACGCGGATCTATTTCAGCATGGCCAATATGGTCAAGCCGGGGACCTTCCCCTTCGATGGCATGGAAGACTTTTCGACTCCGGGCCTGATGCTCTTCGCCCAGCTCGAGGGTCGCCCGGAGGACATCACCATCCTCGAAGAGATGATCGCCACCGCACGCAAGCTCGCCAGCGAGCTCGACGGCGAGGTGCTCGACGAGACACGCCGTCCGCTCACGGTGAGGAAGGAAGAGGACCTGCGCCAGGCCGTGCTCGACAACGAGCGCCGATGGGCACGCACGGCGGACCGTTGATCGGTGCGGAAGGTGTCCGCGAGCGTGCCGAATGGCTGCGCACGGAGATCGCCCGCCACAATCACCGCTATTACGTCCTTGATGATCCGGAGATCCCGGACGCCGAGTACGATCGTCTCTTCGCCGAGCTTCAGGCCATCGAGGCCGCCAACCCGGATCTGAAGACGCCGGATTCGCCGACCCAGCGGGTCGGCGCCTCACCGCTCTCCGCCTTCGCTCAGGTCCGCCATCGTTTGCCCATGATCTCGCTCGCCAACGCCATGAGCGACGGTGAGCTGGTGGATTTTGATCGTCGCAACGCCGCCGCCTTACCGGGTACCGATCCGATCCTCTACACCGCCGAGCCCAAACTCGACGGGCTGGCCATGAGTATCCGCTACGAAGCGGGTCTGCTGGTTCAGGCCGCGACCCGCGGCGACGGCTCCACCGGCGAGGATGTCACCGCGAACGTGCGCACCGTCAAGAGCGTGCCGCTGCGCCTCGTCGGCGAGACTTGGCCTGCCGTGCTCGAAGTGCGCGGCGAGGTCTACATGACCCGCGATGGGTTCGAGCGGCTCAACCGGGATGCCGCGGAGCGGGGCGAGCGCGTCTTCGCCAATCCACGCAATGCGGCGGCGGGGAGCCTGCGTCAGCTCGATCCACGCGTGACCGCCAAGCGTCCCTTGCGTTTTTGCTGCTACGGATGGGGCGAGCTCTCGATTGACCCCGATGAGAGTCAGTACGCGATGCTGCAGCGCCTCGCCGGCTGGGGGATTCCCATTTCGCTGGAGCTGCGACAGATCGAGGGGCTGGACGGATGTCGCGCCTATTTCGACGACTTGGGGCGTCGCCGCGACGCACTGCCCTACGAGATCGACGGCGTGGTCTTCAAGGTCGACCGGATCGCCGATCAGACGCGACGGGGCGCGACCGCCCGACATCCCAAGTGGGCCATCGCACGCAAGTTCCCCGCCCGGGAGGAGCTGACGATCGTCGAAGCGGTCGAGTTTCAGGTCGGGCGTACCGGTGCCGTGACCCCTGTCGCTCGGCTGCGGCCCGTGCAGGTTGGCGGCGTCACCGTCGCCAACGCCACCTTGCACAACATGGACGAGGTCGTTCGTAAGGATGTCCGAGCCGGCGATACCGTCGTCATCCGACGTGCGGGCGACGTGATTCCGGAGGTTGTGAGCGTCCTGGTCGATCGCCGGCCGCCGGGTGCGGTGCAGGTCGAGATGCCCGCCCTCTGCCCGGTGTGCGGTTCCGACGTACTGCGGCCGCCGGGCGAGGTGGTAGCACGCTGTACCGGCGGTCTCTATTGTCCCGCGCAGCGCAAGCAGGCGATCCGGCATTTCGCCTCGCGTCGCGCCATGGATATCGAGGGCCTCGGCGAGAGGCTGATCGAGCAGCTCGTTGATCTGGGGTTGGTTCGCGAGCCTGCCGACCTTTATCGGCTGACCGCGGAGCAGCTCGCCGGCATCGAGCGTATGGGCGAGAAGTCCGCGGCCAACCTGATCGACGCCCTGGAGCGGAGCAAAACCACGCGCTTTGCACGCTTTATCTTCGCACTCGGGATTCCGGATGTCGGCGAGACAACCGCGCAGGCGTTGGCCGAGCGGTTCAGCGGGATCGCCGAGCTGGAGCGGACGCGTGAAGCGGATTTCGTCCGCGAACGGGGCGTGAAGGGCGTCGGTCGGGAAACCGCGACCGCACTGCATCGCTTCCTGATCGAGCATCAGGAGATCGAGGCGCAGGGCGACCTCGTGCACTGGTTGGCGGGGCTCAAGCTGCCCGGTCTGACCCTAGCGCGTGCGCAGGCGTTGGCGGGGCGCTTCGAGGATCTCGCTGCACTTCGCGCGGCCGAGCTCGAAGACCTTTACCTCAACAGCACGCGACTGGTCGAGGGGGTCGGCCCCGTGGTGGCGGCGGAGATTGCGGGCTTCTTCGCTCAAGGGCACAATCGCGAGGCGATCGAGCGGTTGCTCGAGGCCGGGATCCACTGGCCCGACCCGCTCGCTCCTGCGCAGACCTCGAATGCGCTGCCCCTCGCGGGCAAGACGATCGTGATCACCGGCACACTCAGCCGGCCACGCGAGGAGATCGCCGCCCGGTTGCAGGACGCCGGAGCGAAGGTGACGAACAGCGTCTCGAAGAAGACGGATTATCTGATTGCGGGCGAGGCGGCGGGTTCGAAGCTCGAGAAGGCGCAATCACTCGGTGTCGTGATTCTCGACGAAGCCATGCTGAGCGCGTTGCTCGATCGCCCCTGATTCAAGCGACGTCCGAGCGATGTCTGCGCGATGCCGGATTCTTCCGGCGGCGCCCCAATGTTGCTGGTTCGAACAACGAGCGGTCATCAGAACCGCGTCGACAGCGATCGACTGCTTCCAGCGATCGAACCGTCTCTCTAGATTTTACGGACCCCGCAATGAATGAATTGAGCAAAGAGCAACAGATCTTGATCGCGATGCGCAAGACGCTGTCGGCGATCATCCGAGACGTGACCCCGCCGCCCGGGATGCGTCATCCGCTGTCGGAGCCGACCATCGAGGACGTGCGTCAGTGCCTTGGGCTGATCGCCGCCCGCGAGAAGGAGTTGGCGGACGTGCAGGGCCGCGGTGGCGAGCGCCCTTACTATGTCGACGAGCCCCCGGATGCCCGGGTCGTGCCGATTGCCGGCATCAAAAAGCGCAAGGAGTGATGCCATGACATGCGCCCGCCCGGAGAATCCTGGTCGTACGGAGAGCCCGGCTGCTGCCCGACGGCGGCCTCTCATGCAAGTGACTCTGTGTCTGGTCGCGGCCGGACTATGCCGAGATGCCGTCGCCCGCGATTCGGCGACGACGCGGGTCCCCGAGTGGTCTTACTCGGGGGTTGCGGGTCCTGACCGGTGGGGTGATCTCGGTGGTGATTACGAGACCTGTGCGCGGGGGGAGCTTCAATCGCCGATCGATATCGTCGAGACCCAGCGGGTGAGCTATACGCCTTTGCTCTTTCGCTACCGATCGCAGCTCCTCGAGGCCGAGAACACCGGCCGCGGAGTCCGCCTGATCTCCCCGCCGGGCAGTGCACTCGTGGTTCGGGGTCAGGCCTACGACCTCGTCGAGTTCAGCTTCCACGTTCCCGGTTTGCATGGTTTCGAGGGTGTTGCAGCGGAGGCCGAGATCCACATGCTGCATCGCGACGGGCAGGGCAATTATGTCGTCGTCGCCGTACCGCTGCGAGCCGGCGAGCGCGAGAATCGGATCCTCGATCGGATCCTGGAGTATCTGCCGCTGCAGCCGGGCGAACGGGTGCGACACCGTCAGGTGGGGATCAACCCGCTCTTCCTGCTACCGGTCGATCGCAGCTATTACAGATATACGGGTTCGCTTGTGACCCCGCCCTGCACCGAGCCGGTGCTGTGGTTCGTCTTTCGCGAGCCCCTCGAGGTGAGCGCCGATCAGATCCAGCGCATCGCTCGGGCCACGGGGACGAACGCACGTCCCATCCAGCCTTTGAACGGCCGTCCGGTTTTCTCGCTTTTCCGCTATTAAACCGCGCCCGGCGCGATATGCGATGTTTTTGGATGGGATCGGCCCCGGCAGATTTGACGACCGTTGGTGCCGGCGCGGTTTAAATCCCGGATTGCAGTCTCCTGTCCACTGAGGGCGTGGCTCGCGGCACGGGCATCCAAGCCGCGAAACCACGCCTTTCGCATCAACCGCGATCTAAACCGCGTTCAGAGCGACATATGTCGTTTTCGTGTTGTATTCGGCCTTTGGATTTCTCCTGCCTTGGTTGAGACGCGGTTTAAAATTCTATTTTTTAACACCTTAAACCGCGCAGGCTTCAACAATCGTCGAGTCTTCCGGGGCCGATCCCATTAAAAAACATCACATGCCGCGCTGGGCGCGGTTTAGGGTGCGGCGATGGACTTCTCGACCTCTGCAACGAGTACCGGATCCGTCAACTCGGCGGGGAGTTGGCTGAACTTCTCCACCAACGATGGCCACAGCAGGTTGTAGTACAGCTCGCCGCGCACGAGCACGACACCCTCCGAGGGGATCTCATAGGCAATCTCGCGCGTTTCGTGCGCCTTCAGTCGCGTGTCCTCGCCGGGCTGCGTGGCGGTCGGCGGCGGCGCGGGCATGCCTTTGTCATCCGCCAGGGCGTAGTACAGATAGGCCTTCGGATCGTCTTTGGATGGATGGCCCTCGGCGTTCTGCCAGACCACCTCGCCTTGGTCGTTGTAGGCGGTCAGCTTGAAGTACATGTTGCGGAAGGGTGCCCCGGTCGGTACGGAATGGGGTTGGGAGTTCTGCAACAGGACCTTCGTCTTGAGCATATCGCCGTCGCGATCGCTTTTCACATCGAAGACGACCGAGCGTTTCAGCATGCCGTGGTCGTGTCCGCCGCCCATGGAGTGATCGACGAGCCCGCCCGAGACCGGCATATGGCAGGATTGGCATGCGACCTTACTGCCGCTGGCGACGAATTCGTCGCCGGTTGCACACAAGGCGACGTTGTTTGGGTTGTTGCGCCGGTCATGGCAGCCCATGCAGGCATTGGATGTCTTCATCATGACGGGGCTGGCATCCATGGCGAGCGCCGGGATCTCGATGCCGTCCATCTCGACCGGCTCGCCGAGATGCGGGTTTGGTTTCTGCGAGTCTTCCGCATCGTCGACGGCTCCGCCGAAGAGATCGTCACCGGCCGCCGTGAGTTTCTGCACGCCGCGCGGGAATGCCGTCGGGCCTTGGAGTCTGTCGGAGACGTCGTACGCCTTCAGTCCGAGACGCAGCTTCCCGTCCTCGCCCTCGATACCCTTGTAATTCTGAAGCGTATGGCAGGCCACACAGTTCACCCCTTCGCTGTAGGCGACATGGGCATCGAGCTTGGTGGTCTTGTCGCGGGCCGCGTTCGGTGCATGACATTGCAGACAGACCGGAAAGGTGCCGGACTTCTTGTGGACCTGTCCTTCGGCCCTCGGGTCTCCGACCTCCATCTCGTAGAAGGTGCCGTGGATCGGATCCTTCAACGCCGTGCTGTTGGCGTGCATGGAGCCTTTCCACTGCCGGTAGATCTCTTCGTGGCAGGTCTGACAGACCTCCGCCGAGATCAGGTGGATCGGCTCGGACGTGTCTTCGGCCGCCGCCGGACCGGCGATGCCTCCGAGACCGAGTGCAAGACCGAATGCGATCGAGAGGCCCGCGAGTATGCGTTGCATGGGGTGTCGCTCCTTATCTTCTTTGATGATGTGGACGTTGTGCCACGGACGCGTGTCCGACCGTCGTGAATTGTTCTCCATTGGTGCCATCGGTAAAAGTGCGTGCGGTCAATGAAACGCCGTTCCTGTCTCGCTCCGGTCAATACCTGCTGTATTTAATTAAATTCTAATAAATTGATTCGCATCATCCTCGAACGAGCCCTTCACGGATCTGCGGTTGGCCTACACCCTGGCTCCTCGAAGTAACCGCGTGATGAAAAGAAACAATAGCTTCATTGCTCGTTGTCTTGGCCCGGTAACTCTCGTTCGGTCATTCGGTGGGTCAATAATAGAATATCGATAGATTCTAAATTAGATTGCTCGGTCCGGCCGCCCTATAATCGGATGCGTTCATCTTTCCGGTAGGCTCCAGAGGTTGTTCAGATGTGCGCTAGTCCATTCTCGATCCTATTACGATGCGTTCTTCTTTGCGCGCTAATCCTGCCGATCGCGGTGCCCGCTGCGGCCGACAAGGTCAAGCTCGACCCGAGCAACTGGGGCCACGAAGCCGGCAGCGCCTGCGTCAGTTGTCATACCAAGTCATCGAGTGGCCTCGCGCAGCAGTGGCAGGACAGCGCCCATGCGGGTGCGGGCGTCAACTGCATGGATTGCCATCGGGCCGAGCCATCCGATGTCGATGCCATCGAGCATGAGGGGCAGGTCATCGCCACCATCGTCTCGCCGAAGGACTGCGGGCGTTGTCACACGAAGGAATTCGAGGAGCAGCAAGGCTCGGTCCACGCCGAGGCCTACTCCATCATCGAGGATCGCCTGCCGGCCTTGGCGCACAATGTCGGCGGCGCCGCCATGCAAGCCGCCTCCTGCGACCAGTGCCACGGCTCGCGGGTGAAGGTGCGCGGCGACGGCACCCTGGATCCCGCGACCTGGCCCAACTCGGGCATCGGGCGGATCAATCCGGACGGATCCAAGGGGTCATGTTCTTCCTGTCACGGCCGGCATCGCTTCTCGAAGGCTCAGGCGCGCGAGCCCGAAGCCTGCGTCCGTTGTCACTCCGGCCCCGACTCGCCGGACAAGGAGGTCTTCGAGGCGTCCAAGCACGGGATGGTCTATGTGGCGCATCGCGACGAGATGAATCTGGATGCCGCCGAGTGGGTTGCGGGGCGCGACTACACGGCCGCACCGACCTGCGTGACCTGCCACATGGGCGCCGCCGGGAAGCTGCCTTCGACCCATGATGTGGGTCTGCGCAACGTCTGGAGCCTCAATACGCCGGTCTCCAAGCGTCAGTTCCTGGTCATCTTCGAGGATGGACACAAGATGGAGCTGCCCGCGGACGCGCCCGCGCCGCGGCGCGGCACCGAGCTGACGCGCGCCGACGGCACGGTCGGGACCGTCAAGGCGGTCGCCACACCCGAGCGGCGCCGCCAAGCCATGTCGTTGGTCTGTGTCGAGTGTCACGGCAAGGGCTTCACCGAGAGTTTCATGCGCCAGTTCGACGCGGTCGTCGAGCTCTACAACACGAAATTCGGCGAGCCGGCCCGGGCGATCATGGCCGGGCTCTACGAGCGCGGGCTCCTCACCCCGACCGCGTTCGACGAGCCGATCGAGTTCACCTACTGGGAGTTATGGCACGACGAGGGCGCGCGCGCCCGGCATGGCGCATCCATGATGAGTCCGAACCATGCCTGGTGGGAGGGCATGTATCTGGTCGGCCGCAATTTCTACGCGCGTTTTCTCCCGGAGGCACGCGCGGCGGCCGGCGAGCACGCGGACGAGCTGGTCGATGCCGTGCTGCGCGCAAACGGTCAGCATGAGTGGCTGGATCAGCCCGGCCAGGCGAGCGCCATCCTCGGCTTCGCACCGCAGGAGGCCGAGTGATGGGCAAGCTGCGCGCACCTTTGTTCATCACCCGCCATGTCTTGATCGCGCTCGTGGTCGGCGGTGTCGGCGGGGTGCTCTTCATGACATTCCTGCTCGAGTTCGACCATTACACCAGCACCAACGAGTTCTGCACGACCTGCCATTCGATGACCTATGCCGATGAAAGCTATCGGCAAACCGTCCATTACGACTCGGCATCCGGGGTGCGCGCATCCTGCGGTGACTGCCACGTCTCCGAAGGCGTCTTCGCGGCCACCTGGGACCATGCGATCGGATCGAAGGACCTCTTCAA
Source organism: Thiocapsa sp. C2-2m (assembly GCF_041903745.1). NCBI lineage: Bacteria > Pseudomonadati > Pseudomonadota > Gammaproteobacteria > Chromatiales > Chromatiaceae > Thiocapsa > Thiocapsa sp. C2-2m. Next base: position 35,774 of record NZ_JBBWVD010000030.1, read on the forward strand.
GCAGCTCTTCGGACCGGACTACGACGACCCGGTGATCAATACGCTGCACCTGCCCGAGGCCGCCTTCGCCGCGCGTAAATGGTTTAGGGCGCGCGACTCGGCAACCTGCATGCGCTGTCACACGCAGGAGGCGATCCAGGGTAAACGAGCCGACACCGCGGCGATCCATCGCGAGGAGACGGAGGGTAAGTCCTGTATCGACTGCCACTACAACCTGGTGCATCGCAAGGTGCCCGACGAGAGCACCTTCAAGCGCGAGGCATGGAATCGGATGGTCGAGGAGGAGTTCGCTCTGGAGCCGGGAACGGCCGAGCGGCTGATGCGTGCGCACTAAGCCGATGTACTAAACCGCGCCCAGCGCGGTATGCGATGTTTTTTGATGGGATCGGCCCCGTCAAACTTGACGACCGCTTCCGGATGACCGGAGGCACAAAACAGGTGCGAGCCTTCTGTCAGTGCTCGCAGTTGTCGAAGTAATGCCGTGACCAGGGCAGGACTGCGAGGGCGAAGCTGAAGGCCAGCGTCACGGCGCCGCCGAGCACGGCGAGCAGGGCGAGATGAGCGGTCGGCACAGGTAGCCCCGCGGTCTCGGCAACCAGGAGCAGCAGGACACCGGACAGGAGCAGGCTGGCAGACAAGAGAACGGTCGAACGTAGCGTGGTGCATGAGATCATCGGATCTCTCCGTTTTTCATAACATAAGCAAATTCTAATACAAAAATCTCCAGATGCAATGCCGCCTGGCGCGGCTAAACCGTGAACTGCGTCACATCCCGGGCGTTCGAGGCACGACCGCGCTCGCCTCGAACACCCCCATGGTGCTGCGAACGCGGTTTAGTCGCCCTTCGATTCTTCGGCGGCGGCCTCGTCGGTCGGCTTGAGCTTCACGACCTCCTCGTTGAGCTCCACCATGGCGCCGTCGCGCATCTCGGCCAGCTTCGCCGATAGCTGCTGGCGCTTGAGCAGGGCCGTAAGCTGCTGCTTGGCATCCTCGAAACTCGGAGGCTCGGCCTTGCGGGAGTCCTGCAGCTCGATCACATGCCATCCGAACTGGGTCTGCACGGGTGTTTTCGTGTAGCTGCCGACCTCCATCGCGGCGACGGCCTCGGAGAAGGGCGCTACCATCTGGTTGGCGTCGAACCACTCGAGATCGCCGCCGTTCTTGCCGGTCGGTCCGAGCGAGTGCTCCCGAGCCAGATCGCCGAAATCGGCGCCGCCGTCGAGCTCCTCGATCATCTTCTTTGCCTCTTCTTCGTCCTTGACGAGGATGTGGCGTGCCTTGTACTCGGTCTGGCTGGCGTTTTCCTTGACCTCCTCGTAAGCCTTCTTCAGCTCATCTTCGGTCGGCTCGATCTCCTCGGCCATCGAGGCCAGAGCCGCGTTGGAGAGGATCTTCATGCGTTGCAGCTCGATGGCGACACCGACGTCGGGGTCGTTCTCCAGATGACGCCGAGCGGCCTCCTGCGATGCAACCACCAGACTCATGAAGTCGTTGAAGGCCTGCTCTTGGAGCTCAGGCGAATTCTGGCCCTGGCTTTGCTGCAGGCGCTCCAGGAAAAAGAGACGGAACAGGTCGAGCCCGTAGGGTGTGTCGTTGACCGTCGCGATCAGGATGTCGTCGCCCTGCGGTTGGGCCTCCACGTCCTTGGCGTCCTCGGCAACGGCGGCACCTGCGGCCAGCAGGGCACACAGGAGGAGGGGAATGCGAGTCGTCTTCATGGTGATGATTTCCGTAGGTTGGGATTCATTGGCATCCGAGGATGCCTGCGATTGCATTGGGAGAGACGGCAGAGGAGAAGACTCATCCGCCTGTTGCGAGCAGCGTCCGCACTCGGATCTCAGGTTGGAAACACCCGCTTGAAGGGCTTGACCTGGACCTCTCGGTAGACGCCGGCAGCCTTGTACGGATCCGCGGCCGCCCATTGCTCGGCCGCGGCCAGATCGGGGAATTCGGCAAGGATCAGGGATCCGGAGAAACCGGCCTCGCCGGGATCGGGGCTGTCGATCGCCGGGTGAGGCCCTGCGAGGACCAAGCGACCCTCGTTTTGCAGGGCTTGCAGGCGTGCCAGATGCTCGGGCCGCGCGGTCAGGCGTGCCGCGAGACTATGCTCGTGATCGACGGCGATGATGGCGTACAGCACGTCAGTCGGCCTCCAGGGTCCGGGGTTCGTCCTTCATATGGCGGGACAGGTAGAAGGCCTGTGCAATGACGAACACGAGCGTCATCCCCATCATACCGAAGAGCTTGAAATTCACCCAGATGTCCTCTCGCGCCTGCGCATCGTTGCAGAGCGAGAGCAGGTCGCCGCTGAAGCGTTCAGTGCAGGCCGAGAGGTCGATGTCCTGCAGACCCGATGCGAGAATCAGCGCCTGCTGGGCACCGAAGAATCCGCTGCCGATATAGACCACGAAGAGATTCACGAGCCCGGTGACGACGAAGAACCCGACCCACATTATGTTCAGGCGCGTCCAAACCGTGGAAGGGAGGTCGATGGCCTTGCCCATCATCCGCTCGATCAGGGTTTGCCTCCCGATGAACTGGCTGCCGAGAAAGACGGCGCCGAATAGCCAGTTGACGATCGTCGGTTTCCACATGACGAAGATCGGATCGCGCAGGGCGATCGTCATCCCGCCGAACAGCACCAGCAACCCGAGTGTGATCAGCGGCATGGCCTCGATATGCCGCCGCCTTATCCACGACCACCCGACCAGGATGGCCGAGGCGAGGATGGCGACACCGGTCGCGACGTAGATGCCTTCGAGCTTGTAGGCGGCGAAGAACAGGAGAATCGGAAAGAAGTCGACCAAGAGTTTCATGAGGCAGGGGTCGCCGGTGTGGCATACGTGGTGATTCGGGATGATGGGTCCGCGCGGGAACCGAGCGGTTCGACAGCCTGCAGCGGCGGCGGTTTCAACGCTGTCGCCGGGGGCGACGGTCGCCGTGACGGAGACAGAGCTCGATCCCGCAGTCGTGCGCGATAGGATACGGGGATCGGGCGGGCAGGGCAAAGGCGTTCGCGCGAGTTGACGTGTATAGTTGCGTCCGGTTTTTGATCTCACCTGAATGGGGATGCAACACGTGGAGACGATCGAGAGTTGGGTCGGCACGATCAACGGGCTCGTCTGGGGGCCTCCCATGCTGGTTCTCATCTTGGGAACCGGTCTCTTCCTGATGATTGGCTTGCGCTTGATGCCGCTGCTGAAGCTCGGATTCGGCTTCCGCATGTTGTGGGCCGGTCGGCACGCGCAGGGACAGGGCAACATCACGCCCTTCAATGCCTTGATGACGTCGCTCGCGGCGACCATCGGAACGGGCAACATCGCCGGCGTTGCCACGGCCATCGCCATCGGTGGTCCCGGCGCCTTGTTCTGGATGTGGTGCACGGCGCTCGTCGGCATGGCCACCAAATATGCCGAGGGTGTCCTGGCGGTGAAATACCGCGAAGTGGACGAAAAGGGCAACTATGTTGGCGGTCCCATGTACTACATCAAGAACGGGCTGGGTCGTCGCTGGCTCTGGCTCGGCACCGCCTTCGCGATCTTCGGCGGGCTCGCCGGGTTTGGGATCGGCAACATGGTCCAGGCCAACTCGGTGTCCCATGCCATCAGCAGCAAGTTCGCGATCCCGGAGCTCTGGTCGGGAATCGCGATGGCCGTGATGGTCGGGTTGGTTTTGATCGGAGGTATTCGCTGGATTGCCCAGGTCGCCGGCAAGCTGGTGCCCTTTATGGCGATCGCCTATGTGGTCGGCGGTTTGGTGGTCTTGGCCTTCAACCTCGAGAAAATTCCCGAAGCCATCTACCAAATCGTGCTGCATGCCTTTTCGCCGACGGCCGCCGCGGGTGGATTCGCCGGTGCGACCCTGATGCTGGGCATCCAGATGGGCGTGGCACGAGGTATCTTCTCCAACGAGGCCGGTCTGGGCAGTGCCCCGATCGCACATGCGGCAGCACAGAGCAACGATCCGATCCAGCAAGGCACGGTCGCCATGCTCGGCACCTTTATCGACACCATCATCATCTGCACCATCACGGGGCTGGTCATCATGGTGTCGGGCGAGTGGATGAGCGGCGCGACCGGCGCGGAGCTGTCCTCCGCGGCCTTCAGCGCCGGCCTGCCGTCGGTCGGCGGCTACATCGTCACCTTCGGGCTGGCCCTCTTTGCCTTCACGACCATCCTGGGATGGAGCGTCTATGGCGAGCGCTGCATGGAGTACCTGTTCGGCATCCGCGCCATTGTTCCCTTTCGGTTGGTCTGGGTCGCGGTCATTCCAGTCGGGGCGATGCTTGAGCTCGACTTCATCTGGCTGGTCGCCGATACACTCAACGCACTCATGGCGATCCCCAACCTGGTTGCACTACTCCTGCTCAGTCCGGTCGTCTTTCGGATGACGCGGGATTACTTCGCCGACCCGATCAATCGGCGCGTTGTGACCTGAGCGCCGGATCAAAACCCCGTCCCGTGCGAGATACTCATTTTCGAATGATCTCGACGCTTGGTGCATCCGCAACACTTAAACCGCGCCGACTCCAGCGGTCGTCAAGTCTGCCGAGGCCGATCCCATCCAAAAACATTGCATACCGCGCTTGGCGCGGTTTAATGCGACGCTGTCTTCGATCCGCCTTGACATGGCGGCGATTCGGGGGCCGCGCCGCCTTTGGCGAACCATTCCTCCGGCGTCCAGGTATGCAGGGCGATGGCGTGGAGCCCGCCTTCGAGCTCGCTGCTCAGGGCGTGATTGAGGAGACGATGCCGGGCGAGCAAGGTCTTGTCGGCGAAAGTCTCGCTGACCACCAGGATCTTAAAGTGGGACTCGGCACCGGCGGGCACCGAGTGCATGTGGCTTTCGTCGACGACCTCGATGTGCACGGGGTCGAAGGTGTTCTTCAAAGCGTCTTCGATGCGGGTTTTTCTGTTCATCGGGGCGTTTCGGCTTGGCTTGCCCATCCGGGCATGTCTCATGGAACTATGGGCCGCCCCTTGTCTGCGCAAGCGCCGTGGATCGAAACCCTGTCTGCTCCGGCGCATCCGGATGCCGACACACGACAGAGCCGACGCGAATGCAGCGCAGGCGATGCAGAACGCGACTCAACGGCTCTGTTCGGCGAGCTGCTCCGCGACCGCCTGATCACCGGCCTCGCGGGCGTGGTCCTCGGCGGTGTTGCCCGCGAAGTCCTTCAGGGTCCGATCGGCACCCCGGCGTAGCAAGACCTCGACGGTCTCGACGTGGCCTTTGCCGGCGGTCCAGATCAAGGCCGTCCAGCCTTCGGTCTGCTCCTGGTGATCGATCATGGCGCCTTTGCTCAACAGGAGATCCACGATCGTTGCATGATTGTTCGAGGCCGCGAGCATCATGGCCGTGTAACCGCCCTTGTCTTGGGCGTCGATCTCGGCGCCGGCCTCGAGGAGGCGCTCTACGACATCGGCGTGCCCGTAGAGCGCGGCCTTCATGAGCGGTGTCCAGTCGCAGCTGTCGCGAACATCGACCTTCGTCGATGGCTTCAAGAGGGCGTTCAGGGCTGAGAGGTCGCCTTGCTCGGCAAGGTCGAGCAGGGCCGAACCCTCGCCTTCCGGGGGCGAGTCCGATAGGTGAAAGACGGCGAAGGCGACGAGGATCGCGATCGCGACGAGGGCGAGGATACGGATGAGGAGGTTCATGGCCGCTCATTGTCCGGACCCGGAACCGGTCGGCCAATGCGAATCGGCATCTACTCAGAGAAAGGTAACCCCGACCTGGAACAGCCGTTCGACCTCCGGGATCCGCGCCTTGTCCTGAAGGAAGAGGATGACGTGGTCTTCCGCGGCGATGACGGTGTCGTGGTGCGCCATCAGGACCTCGTCGCCGCGGACGATGGCGCCGATACTGGTGCCCCGCGGGAGCTTGATGTTCTCGATGCTCCGCCCGATCACCTTGCTCGATGTCTCGTCGCCGTGGGCGATGGCCTCGATGGCCTCCGCCGCGCCGCGTCGCAGAGAATGCACGACGACGACATCGCCGCGCCGGATATGCTTGAGCAGGCTTCCGATGGTTGCCTGCTGCGGCGAGATGGCGATGTCGATGGCCCCGGATTGCACCAGCTCCACATAGGACGGGCGATTGATCAGGGCCATAACCTTGCGCGCGCCCAGCCGCTTCGCGAGCATTGCGGAGAGGATATTCGCCTCGTCGTCGTCGGTAACGGCGCAGAAGACATCGGTGTTCTCGATATTCTCTTCCAGGAGCAGATCGCGATCCGCCGCGTCGCCGTGCAGCACGATCGTCTTCTCGAGATTCTCCGCGATGCGCTTGCAGCGTTTCAGATCGCGCTCGATGATCTTCACTCGGTAGTTGAGCTCCAGCGCCCCGGCGAGCCGGGTGCCGATATTGCCGCCGCCGGCGATGATCAGGCGCTTGTAGGGACGATCCAGACGCCGCAGCTCGCTCATCACCGAGCGGATGTGCTTGGGGGCTGCGACGAAGAAGATCTCGTCGTCGGCCTCGATGACGGTATCGCCTTGGGGCTCGATGGCCCGATCCTGGCGATAGATAGCCGCGACCCGGGCCTCGACCCTGGGCATGTGCTCATGCAGGGTGCGCAGCTCGTGCCCGACCAAGGGACCGCCGTAATAAGCCTTGACCGCGACCAGCCGGATCCGCCCGCCGGCGAAGTCGAGCACCTGCAAGGTGCCAGGATTCTCGACCAGACGCAGGATGTACTCGGTGACCAATGCCTCCGGGCTGATCGGAAAATCGATCGGCAGGGCATCGGTACCGAACAGCTTGGGTTGATCGAGAAAGCTCTGAGCACGCACCCGGGCGATCTTGGTCGGGGTATGGAAGAGCGTGTAGGCGACCTGACAGGCGACCATATTGGTCTCGTCGCTGTTGGTGACCGCGATGATCATGTCGGCGTCTTCCGCGCCCGCACGGCGCAACACGTCCGGGTGCGCACCGTGGCCCAGGATGGTGCGCAGATCGAAACGGTCCTGCAGCTCCCTGAGTAGATCCGGGTTGTGGTCGACGACGGTGATGTCGTTCGCCTCGCTGACCAGATTGGCGGCCACCGAGGTCCCGACTTGTCCGGCACCGAGGATGATGATCTTCATTAAACCGCGTCCGGAGTCTTCGTGGTTGTGGCGTGGTGTCTTCTTGCCGCGTCGCTCCTCGGAACGATCGGCGCAACGCGGTTTAAGTGATTAAAATAAAAAACTTGAAGTGCGTCGGCGCCAAGTTCCGTGGATGCGCCAAGCCGGGGCAACAGGTCCGAACCCGACATACCGCGCCGGACGCAATTCAACGCCGCTCCTTGATCTCGATCCCCAGCGAGCGGAGCTTGCGGTACAGATGCGTGCGCTCCATTCCGGCCTCTTTGGCCATCTTGCTGACGTTGCCGGTGTGTTTTTCGAGCTGATAGTCGAGGTAGGCCTTCTCGAACTGCTCGCGCGCCTGACGCAGCGGCTGATCGAAGGAGACCAGCCCCTCGAGTGCCTGCCCCTGCGAAGGCGGCGGTGCACCGAGTGCGGATTCGACCTCCTTTTGACTGATCTCGTCGCCAGCACCCAAGATCAGGACCCGTTGCACCAGGTTTTTGAGCTCGCGCACGTTGCCGGGCCAGGTGTAGTTGCGCAGATAGTTCTGAGCACCCACGCTGAAGCGCCGGTAGGGCAGCTTCTCGTGGGTCGCGAAATAGTCGAGATAGAAGTTCAGCAGATCCGGGACATCCTCGGCGTGGTCGCGCAGCGGCGGGATGTTCAGCGGGACGACGTTGAGGTGGTAGAAGAGATCCTCGCGGAAACGCCCGGCGCGCACTTCCTCCTCGAGATTGCGCTGGGTCGCGGCGATGATCCGCACGTCGATGCGCACCGGCTCCGTGCCCCCGACGCGGATAAATGATCCGGTATCCAGCGCGCCGAGCAGCTTGGCCTGGGCCTCCAGCTCCATGTCGGCGACCTCGTCGAGCAGCAGCGTCCCGCCGGCGGCCTTCTCCAGATTCCCGTAATGGGTGTGCTCGCCGTCTTCGGTCCCGAAGAGCTCGCGTGCGGCGTTGCCCCCGGCGAGCGTGGAGACGCTCAGATCGACGAAGGGGCGCTCGCGGCGTGCGCTCTGTGAATGCAGATAACGCGCGAAGGTCTCCCGGCCGCTGCCGGCGTCTCCGGTGATCAGCACCCAGGTGTCGTGCTGGGCGATGCGTTTGACCTGCTCGCGGAGCCGTTGCAGGGTCGCGCTGCGCCCGACGGGCTCGTGCACCTGTGGCGCGCGGCGTTTGAGACCGATGTTTTCCTTCTGGAGCTTGTCGGCCTCCAGTGCCCGCTCCACGGTGAGCAGCAGCTTGGCCATCGAAAGCGGTTTTTCGAGAAAGTCGTAGGCGCCGAGCCGCGTCGCCTCCACGGCGGTTTCCACTGTGCCGTGACCGGACATCATGATGACCGGGCAAGGCAGGCCGTCTTCCTCCTCCGACCACTCGCGCAGCAGCGTGATGCCGTCCAGATCGGGCATCCAAATGTCGAGCAGGATCAGATCCGGTCGGCGCTCGCGCAGCGCGTGTCGGGCGGACTCGCCGTTCTCCGCACTTGCCACCGCATAGCCCTCGTCCTCCAGGATCTCCTGCACGAGACCTCGGATGTCGGGTTCGTCGTCGACGACCAAGACGTGCGTTGCACTCATAGTATTGTGTCCTGTCCTCGCCCTTGGGTCGCTTGCCTGGTCCCCGGCCGGATCGGCAGACGGATCCGAATCAGCGCGCCTTGACCCGTGTTCTCGACCTTGATGATACCGCGGTGCTCTTCGACGATCTTCTTGACGATGGCCAAGCCGAGACCGGTTCCTTTTGATTTGGTGGTGACGTAGGGCTCGAAGAGGCGTTCGAAGAGATGCTCCTCGAACCCGGGCCCGTTGTCGGCCACCTCCAACTCGACGAGCGGTGTGCCGTTCTCGCGCACGACGCGCGTCGTCACGGCGATGCTTGCGCCGGGACGTCCGTCCATCGCCTCCTGCGCGTTCTTGATCAGATTATGAACCACTTGACGCAAGCGTAGCGGATCGCCGCGTACCTGCACCCCTGGCGCACCCAGGGCGACCTCGAGCGCGCTCGTGCCGGCGCTGCGATAGAGGTCCAGCACCTCTTGGGCGAGCCGGTCGAGCTCCAGAGGCTCGGTGCGGATGTGCGGTGTGCGGGCATAATCGGAGAAGTCGTTCACCATGGCCTTCATCGCCTCGACCTGCTGGACGATCGTCCGGGTCGAGCGATCGATGATCTTGGCGTCCGCCTCGTCGGCCTTGGCGAGTAGTTTGTGTCGCAGGCGTTCGGCCGAGAGCTGAATCGGCGTCAAGGGGTTCTTGATCTCATGGGCCAGCCGTCGCGCTACCTCGCCCCAGGCGGCGTTGCGTTGCGCGGTGATCAACGAGCTGATGTCGTCGAAGACCACCACGTGCCCCCGTTGCTCGTTGTCCGGAAGGGGCAGCGGGCTGCCGCGGCACATCAGGGTCTGACGCGTCTCGCCGCGATCGAGCTCGATCTCCGCACGCCAATCCTCCCCGGCGACGATACGGCCGCGCACGGTCTCGGTCCAGGGTGTGAGCCAGGGTAGCTCGCGTTCCACCCGCGCGAGCTCCGGTCGCTCGTTCTCGGCGAAGGCGAGCGACAGGATCTGACGCGCCGCCGGGTTGGCGGTCCGCAAACGCTGATCGGCATCGAAGGCGATGACGCCGGACGACAGGCGCCCGAGGACCGTCTCGAGATAGTTGCGCTGGGTTTCGACCGCCTGCTGGCTGCGGTTCGCGGCATCCCGCGCCCGGGCGATCCGGCGTGTCATCGCGTTGAACGAAGCGACCAAGAAGGCGAGCTCGTCGTCGTGCTTGGGCAGCGGGAGCTGTTGCTCGTAGTCGCCCTCGGCGATCGCGCGAGTGCCGCGTGCGATGTCCGCGACCGGCGCGACGAGCCGGCGTGCGATATGAAAGGCGGCGATCACCGCGGCCATGACGCCGAACAGGAGCACCAGGGACAGCGTCAGGGAGAAGCTCAGCTTCAACGACTGACGCAGATACGCCAACTCGGTGTAACGATTGTAGGCGTCCTCCAGGCGCTCCGAGAGCTCGGTGATACGCGCCGAGGTCGGGAAGATCGCCTGCATCTGCATGTCCCGCCCGCGCGGATCCTGCACCATTACCCGTACGATCAGCTCGCCGCCGAGGTCGCTTTCCAGGCCGACATAGTTGTTGCCGGCGCGCACGCTTTGCTGGATCTCGCGCTCTGCCTGGTTCGGAACCAACTGGGTTGGATCCTCGTTGGCGTTGCCGAGCACCTGACCGCCGGTGGCGTAGACGGTCAGCTCGATGGCGCCGGCCTGACGCCGCAGATTGTCGAGACTGAGTGCGATGGCCGTAGAGGAGCGATCCTCGATCCCGGCGATGAGCTGCTCGGTGTACCGGGCGAGCACGCGTTGGTTGAGATCAAGCGATGCTTGATTCAAGACCAGCGCGTCCTGCATGGCTTGGCCGATCTCCACGTCGAACCAACTGTCGATCCCGCGCAGCAGAAACCCGAGCGAGAAGTAATAGACCACGCCCACCGGCAGCAGCGACACCAGCACGAAGAGCACCAGGATACGCCCGGTCAGGCGCGAGCCGGCGGCCTGCTGTCGATAGCGGCGGACCAGCTTAACGATGTTGACGATAACCAGAATGGCGAGCGCGCCCAGACCGCTCAACACCACCGAGATCAGCGGCACGAAGGCACGGCTCAGGGTCTCGGAGTTCTCGACCGCATCGCGCATCAGCACCAGGACGACGAAGAGCGCGAGGATCAAAGCCGCGACCGGCAGGGCGCCGAGTCCGCGCAGACGTGCTAGGGCGTTAAAGGCCACTTGCTCCACCCGCTGGAGAGTTTCCAGGCCGGTTTCAGGTAAGCCATCGGACGCAGCGGAAGCGGCAGCTCTTCGATGTCGAGCGAGGCCCGGATGTGAACCTCGTAGTCCGTGTCGCCGTCGAGACTCGACGCGCCGATCAACGACAGATCGGCGATCTCACCGAGCGCGCGAATCGCGGCATCGCGGCTGACGAAGCTGCGGCCCTCGGTGCCGGGAAGCCGGTAGACCTCGTAGCGCTCCGAGAGTGGTTTGTAGCGAATGGCGTAGCGCAGCTGCAGATCTACTCGGCTGTCCTCCCAGAGCCAGGCCCCGATCCGACGGACCTGAATCTGCACCAAGATGGTCAGCGGCACGCCGTTCTCGAGCGCTTCGAGCGCCTCGGTGCTGAAACGGTAGTCCAGCACGGCGTTCATGAAGAAGACGTCGTCGACGAGTCGCGTCTCGACCTGCTCGACCCGCAGCCCGTCCTCGGCCGCGCCCGATGCGACGCTCACCGGCAAGAGCGCGGGCACGAGCATCAGTGCCGCCAGAATCAACCTCCCTGGGTGGTATGCGCGCCGCCGAGTCATGACGTCGGTCGTTCGATCAGTGCGAAATAAAAGCCGTCGTTCGCCCCGTCCTGCGGAAGCAGTTGGCGACCGTGCGACAGCGCACGGCCCGGGATCGTCTCGATCGGACACTCGCGCGCATCCGGATGGCGTTCGAGGAAGGCGGCGATCCGGTGCTGGTTCTCGTCCGCGATCACGGAGCAGGTCGCATACAGCAGCCGCCCGCCCGGGGCGAGCAGCGGCCAGGCCGCGTCGAGGATCCGATCCTGCAAGGCGCACAGCGCCGGGATGTCCGCATTGCGTCGCAGCCATTTGATGTCCGGATGGCGACGGATCACGCCGGTGGCCGAGCAGGGCACATCGATCAGGATGCGATCGAAGGGCTTGGCGGTCCAGCTGCCTCTCGGCTCGGCCGCGTCGCCGAGTGCGACCTCGGCGCTCAGGCCCAGTCGCGCGAGTGTGTCGCGGATCGATTTGAGCCGGGTCGGGGCATTGTCGATCGCCAGCAGATCGAGCCGATTCTCGGCACGCTCCAGGATCCCCGCGGTCTTTCCGCCGGGTGCGGCGCAGGCGTCGAGGACGCGCTGTCCGGGGCGCGCATCCAGCAGATCGGCCGCCAGCTGGGCTCCGCCGTCCTGAACCGAGACCAGCCCGGCCTCGAAGCCGGGCAGCTCATGCGTCGGGCGCGGCTGGTCGAGCGTCAAGCCCATATCGCAGCCGTGGATGGGCCGTGCAGTGATGCCGGCGATGGCGAGCGTGCCGAGGTAGGTGCGCCGGTCGGTGCGGGTGCGGTTGACGCGCAGACTCATTGGCGCGCGGGCGTTGCTGGTCCGCACGATCTGCTCCCAATCCTCCGGCCAGTTCTCGCGCAGGCGATCGAGCAGCCATTCGGGGAACAGCCAGCGTACCGCCGGCTCTTGATCGACCTCGGCCAAGAGCGTTTCGCGCTCGCGCAGAAACCGACGCAGCAGCGCGTTCACCAAGGCCGCCTTGTCGGGCTTACCGATGAGTCGGCTGGCCTCGACCGTAGCGGCGACCGCGGCGTGGTCAGGGGTGTCCATCGCCAGGAGCTGATACAGGCCGATCAGGATCAGCGATTCGAGATCCTTGTCCGCGGGCTTGACCGGGTGATTGAGGAGACGCGCGACCAGCGCCTCCAGGCGCGGCAGGGTGCGCAGCGAGCCGTAGACCATCTCCTGCGTGAGGGCGCGCTCGGCGGGCGCCTGCGAGGCGAGGCGCGTGTGCTCGAGCACGCGCGTCAGCGACTGGCCGCGACCGCGCACGCCGAAGAGTGCGAGCGCGGCGGCCGCACGGGACTCGGCGCCGACCGGATGCCTCGCCGGGCCGGGGGCCTGCGGCCGGCGCTCAGCCAAGCCGAACGCCGTCCATCGAACGGGCGTTAAGGAATTGCGCGGCCGCCATCGCCCGTTTGCCGGGCGGCTGGAGACGCAAGATGCGTACGACCCCTCGGCCGGCAGCGACCTCGATGCCCGATTTGCCGGCGCCGATCACGGTCCCGGGCGCGGCGTGCGTTGCACGCTCGGCGTTAATCTCGGCATCCCAGATCCGCAGGGTCTCGGCGTCGAGGCGCGTCTGAGCGACGGGCCAAGGGTTGTAGGCGCGGATCATGCTGTCGATGATCTCGGCGGGCTGGTGCCAGTCGATGATGGCCTCGTTTTTTGTCAGTTTGTGTGCGTAGGTCACCCGGTCCTCGGCTTGCGGCTCGGGAATCAGGGATCCGTCGGCGATGCCGGGTAAGGCGTCGATCAGCGCACCCGCGCCGAGCACGGCGAGTCGGTCGTGCAGAACGGCGCCTGTGTCGCGTGGACCGATCGGTGTGGCTACGCGATGATAGACGGGTCCGGTATCCAGCCCGGCCTCCATCCGCATGATGCACACACCGGTCTCGGTATCGCCGGCGAGCAACGCGCGCTGAATCGGCGCCGCACCGCGCCAACGCGGCAGTAGCGAGGCATGGACGTTCACGCAGCCCAGGCGGGGTGCTTCCACCACGGAGACCGGCAGAAGCAGCCCGTAGGCGACGACCACCATCAAATCGGCCTCGAAGGCGGCAAGCCGCGCGACCGCTTCGGGGTCTTTCTTGAGACTCTCGGGCTGGATCACCGGCAGGCCGCGCGTCAGGGCGAGCGCCTTCACCGGACTCGCATGGAGCTGTCGACCGCGCCCGGCCGGTCGGTCCGGTTGAGTGAAGACGGCGACGACCTGCAGCGGCGGCGTTCCCGCTCGTTTGCCCGGCGCATCGAGGAGAGCGGCAAGGCTTGGAACGGCAAAGTCGGGCGTTCCGGCGAAGATGATCCTCAGGGGGGTCATCGCGGCCGATCGCCCTTAGGACCAGCGGCCTTAGCCGATTGGGTGGACTGCGCTGCGCTTGTCCACGCTACGCCGCTTGTCCAGCCTTGCGTTGCGGTACGGGTCACAACACACCTCGACGTTGCTCGGGCTCGTTCGCGGCTTGGCGTTGCTCCTTTTCGAGCTTGCGGCGAATGCGTTGGCGCTTGAGCATCGAGATATGATCGACGAAGAGCTTGCCGTCGAGATGATCGATCTCATGTTGAATGCAGACGGCGAGCAGGCCGTCGGCGTCGAGTGTAAAGGGCTCACCTTCGCGATTCAGCGCCCGGACACGCACCCGCTCCGCGCGCTTGACCGTCTCGAAGAAGCCGGGGACGGAGAGACAGCCCTCGTCCATCTGCTCTTCGCCTTCGCGCGAGAGGATTTCGGGGTTGATCAGGCACAGGGGCGTGTCGTGGTTCTCCGAGATGTCGATCACCACGACCCGCCGCGGCACGTTGACCTGGATTGCGGCCAAACCGATGCCGGGTGCGGCATACATGGTCTCGAGCATGTCGTCGACTAGCCGCACGATGGCGGCATCCACGCGCGCGACAGGGATCGCCTTGCGGCGAAGTCTTGGGTCCGGGAAGGTCAGGATATCGAGGTTTGCCATCGGGATGTCGTCTGGAAAATCTGTTCTCGGGGATCTCGTCTCTCGAAAAACCCCGCCTTTTGCGTGAGCTCGTCTCTCGTTGATCTCGGGGGGATCTCGTTCTCGTTCCGCGAGCGAGCCGCGAGAGAGATGTCGGGTCGGGAGCCGAGTAGAAGGAGTCGGGTCGCATGCGCTAGTATGCGATTAATACTACACCCCGAAATGGGGCCGGGTGAATCCGTTTCGAGCATCCGGGAGGTCCGATGCGCGCTTTGACACTTCGTTTTAACCTCCGAGACCTGTTTTTCGGAATCTTGGTCGGTTTGATCGCCATGGCCCAGACGTCGGCGGCGGGTGCGCTCGAGCTTGCCGAGGGCGCACCCGAGGTCTACGAGGTCCGCCCAGGCGATACGCTTTGGTCGATCGCCGGGCGTTATCTGCGCGATCCATGGCTTTGGCCCGAGATCTGGCAGGCCAATGACGATGCGGGCAATCCCGATCTCATCTATCCCGGAGAACGGCTGCGTTTGGTCGAGGTCGAGGGTCGGCCGCGGGTCGTGCGCGACACCTCGGCCCGGGCGAGCGGCGACATGCGTGTCGTGCGCCTGAGTCCGCGGGTGCGGGTCAGCGCGCTCGAGGCTCCGGTGCCGATGATTCCCGTCGCCTCTATCGCACCCTTCCTGACTCAGCCCTGGGTGGCGGAGTCGGAAGCGATCAAGCGTGCGCCCTATGTCGTGGGCTTTGCAGACGATCGCACCGTTGCCGCGCCGTCGGACGACGTCTTCGTGCGCCGCATCGACACGACCGCGGTCGGCGAGTTCGAGATCCTGCGTCCCGGCGAGGCGCTGCGCGACCCGGACACCAACCGTATCCTCGGCTACGAAGCCACCTTTGTGGCCAATGCCGTGCTCGAGCGCATCGGAGATCCCGCGATCCTGCGGGTTACTCGATCCGAGCGCGAGGTCTCGATCGGCGATCGTGTTATCCCGGCCTCGCTTGAGGCCCCTCTCGAGAATTTTTTTCCCCGTCCTGCGCCGGCCGGGATGCGCGGTCGGATCCTTTCGGTGATGAACGGCATTTCCCAGATCGGTCAGTACGACATCGTGACCCTCAATCGGGGGTCGCACGAGCGGCTTCAGCCCGGCCACGTCTTGGAGGTTTTTCGCGGCGGGGAGCAGGTTCGCGACAAGGTCCGCGACGGCGGCGTGAACTGGAACTGGGAGAGCGACGGACCTCTAACCGGCGCCTTTTGGCTCGGCAACGAGTACTCGGTGAAGGGCTGGAGTGAGAGTCCGACGGATGCGAGCGCCCCGATACCCCTGCACGCCGACATCCGTCGCGATCGCGCGACCTATATCCGCCCGATGCAACGCGCCGGGCTGCTCATGGTCTTCCGAACCTTCGATCGCGTGAGCTTCGCGCTCGTGCTCAATGCCGACCGGGCCATGTCCGTCGGGGATCGGGTCGCACCGCCGGCTCGATAACAGGTTCACGCCCGTCTTGAGCATTTCCTCGGACTCGATCGCGGACTGGATCGTTCTCATCTCAGCTCCGGGCATCGGATCGCGCACGGCGACCCGATTGCTCGAACGCTACGGTACGCCGCGCTCGGTCGCGGACGCCTCGCGACAGGATCTTGCCGCAGCCGGGATCTCGCCCGAGGCGATCGCCGCGCTCAAACAGCCGGATGCTGCGGCGCTCGAGCGCATCCTTGCCTGGGCGGCTCAGCCCGACGCCTACGTGCTGAGGCGCGCCGATCCCCGCTATCCGCCGCTGCTCGCCGAGATCCCTGATGCCCCGCTCTTGCTGTACGTGCGCGGCGATCCCGAGCTGCTCGCCGAGCCGCAGATCGCGGTGGTCGGCAGCCGCAATCCAACCCCGTCGGGCCTCGAGATCACCCGCGACTTCGCCCGGCGGCTTGCCGCCGACGGTCTGCTGATCACCAGCGGCTTGGCGCTCGGTGTCGACGGCGCCGCGCACGCGGGCGCGCTCGAGACCGGGCGAACCATCGCCGTTCTCGGCACGGGTCCGGATCTGGTCTACCCCGCGACGCATCGCGACCTGGCACGACGCATCGCCGAGCGCGGTGCGCTGGTCAGCGAGTTTCCGCCCGGTCAGGGGCCGTCGGCGCGGAATTTCCCGCGGCGCAACCGGATCATCAGCGGGCTCTCCGTCGGTGTCCTGGTGACCGAGGCGGCGCTCAAGAGCGGCTCTTTGATCACCGCACGCTTTGCGCTCGAGCAAGGCCGCGACGTCTTCGCCGTACCCGGCTCCATCCGCAACCCTCTTTCGCGCGGCAGCCACGCCCTGATTCGCGACGGTGCCAAGCTGGTCGAAGAACCCGCCGAGATCCTCCTCGAGCTGGCCCCGATGCTGCGCAATCTGCTCGCGGCCTGTCCCGGCCAGGCGTCCGCAGCGTCCGTCGCGGCATCCGCAGCGGCCGGTCGAGGCGGGGCCGCGGCGCTCGATGCGGACTATCGCGCCTTGCTTGATGCGATGGGGTTCGACCCCGTGGCACCCGACGAGCTGATCGCCAGCAGCGGACACTCGGCTCGCGAGGTCTCGTCCATGTTGTTGGTCCTGGAGCTGGAGGGTCATGTATCATCGTCCCCTGGAGGCCGCTTTTGCCGGCTCGGTTCTTGAGCGGAGACGTCCGGGTCGTCCCGAACGCAGTACGGGTGTCGTCCGCTTCCGTCAGCCCTCGGGCTGACGCCGCCCACGAGGTTGGCTGATGAACGAAAACATGGTCGACGTGCTGATCTATCTCTACGAGAACTACATGGATGGCGAGGGTCAGCCCCCGGCCGATCAAGGCGCGCTGGAGGACGAGCTCGCTCAGGCCGGCTTCACCCCGACCGAGATCGAGAAGGCACTGCTCTGGCTCGACGAGCTGGCGGCGGGTGTAGACGTCCCGCAGTATCACGACCATACCCTTGGCTCCATCCGCGTCTACAACGAGGCGGAGATGATCAAGCTGGATGTCGAGGCGCGCGGGCTGCTGCTGTTTTTGGAGCAAACCGGGATTTTGGACCCGGTCAGTCGCGAGCTGGTGATCGACCGCCTGCTCGCGATCGATCACGCCGTCGTCGGGCTCGACGAGGTCAAGTGGGTCGTCCTGCTTGTCTTGATGAATCGTCCCGGTCGCGAGGATGCCTTCTCGCAGATGGAGGATTTGGTGTACAACGACGAGCCGGTCTACCTCCATTGAACCGCGTTGAACCGCGTCAGGTATGACCTGCTGCCTAGTCGAGTCGGCGCGGCGTCTCACGCGCATGCAGGCCTCGGAGTCGACGCGGTTTAAACCGCGCCCGGTGCGGTATGCGGTGTTTTTTGGATGAGAACGGCCCCGGCAGATTTGACGGCCGCTGGAGCCCGCGCGGTTTAAGTTCTGAAAAGCATAATTATTCTCGTGACACCCCTCCGGCAGTGTCACGCATCTGCCCGGCGCTCCGCGCCGCGTGCGGCGAGCCCCGGCCGATCTCCGACTCGGCTCTCCGAGACCTGAATTCGCGTCCGACCGGCCCTCTCGGCGCCGACCATCTCTACGAAGCCCCTTGACGCGCCGATGCGAACCGGGTTTACCCTAGAGGCCCCGATTCGTCAGCTTCCGTTCGCTCGCAGACATCATGAATCTCGTTATCGTCGAATCTCCGGCTAAGGCCAAGACCATCAAGAAGTATCTCGGACCCGATTTCGAGGTGATCGCCTCCTATGGTCATGTCCGTGACCTAGTGCCCAAGGAGGGCGCGGTCGACACCGAAAACGGCTTCGCGATGAAATACCAGATCATCGATCGCAACGAGAAGCACGTCCAGGCGATCGCCAAGAAGCTCAAGGACGCCGATGCACTCTATCTCGCGACCGACCCGGACCGCGAAGGCGAGGCCATTTCCTGGCATCTCTACGAGCTGCTCAAAAGCCGCCGTCAGATCGGCAAGCGCCCGGTGTTTCGGGTGGTCTTCAACGAGATCACCAAGCGGGCGGTGCAGGAGGCCGTCGCCAATCCGCGCGAGCTGTCCTACGACCTGGTCAACGCCCAGCAGGCGCGTCGCGCCCTGGATTATCTGGTCGGCTTCAATCTCTCGCCGCTGTTGTGGAAGAAGATCCGGCGGGGACTCTCCGCAGGGCGGGTGCAGAGCCCGGCGCTGCGTCTGATCTGCGAGCGCGAGGACGAGATCGAGGCATTCGTCCGTCAGGAGTACTGGTCGATCGAGGCCGATGCAGCCAAGGACGCGCGTCGCTTCACCGCCAAGCTAGTCGAATTCGAGGGGGAGAAGGTCGAGCAGTTCACCGTCGTCGACGGGGAACGCGCCGCGACCATCCACAAGACCCTCGTTCAGGCCGCGGCCGGCACGCTCAAGGTGGAGGAGGTCGAGCGCAAACAGCGCAAGCGCAACCCCGCTCCGCCCTTCATCACCTCCACACTCCAGCAGGAGGCCGCCCGCAAGCTCGGCTTCACGGCCCAGCGCACCATGCGCGTGGCCCAGCAGCTCTACGAGGGTGTGGATGTCGGCGGCGGACCGATCGGGCTCATCAGCTACATGCGCACCGACTCGGTGAATCTCGCGCAAGAGGCGTTGGACGAGATCCGCGCCTATGTCACGGAGCGCTTCGGAGCCGACCATCTCCCGGATACGGCGCGCTTCTACAAGACCAAGGCCAAGAACGCCCAAGAGGCGCACGAGGCGATTCGCCCGACTTCGGTCTATCAGGTCCCCAAAGAGATCCGCGCCCATCTCAGCGCCGATCAGTTCAAGCTCTACGAGCTGATCTGGAAGCGCACCCTGGCCTGCCAGATGGCCCATGCGCTCATCAACCAGGTCGCGATCAATCTGAGTGCGGGTGAAGGCAATCTCTTCCGTGCAACGGGCTCGACGGTCGCCGAGCCCGGCTTCATGAGCGTTTACCTCGAAGGACGCGACGATGCCAAGAGCGCCGACGACGACGAGGAGCGCATGCTCCCCGAGATGAAGGCCGGTGATCTGGTGGAGCTGCTGGCCATCCGCCCGGAGCAGCATTTCACCGAGCCGCCGCCGCGATACTCCGAGGCATCGCTGGTGAAGGCCCTGGAGGAATACGGCATCGGCCGCCCCTCGACCTACGCATCCATTATATCGACCTTGCAGGATCGCGAATACGTGGTGCTGGATGCCAAGCGCTTCCTGCCGACCGACGTCGGTAGGGTGGTCAACCGTTTTCTGACCGAGTATTTCAACGCCTACGTCGACTACGATTTCACTGCGAAGCTCGAAGACGACCTGGACGCAGTATCGCGCGGCGAGGGCGAGTGGGTCCCCTTGCTCGAGCAGTTCTGGAAACCCTTCAAGGAGCGTGTCGACCACACCGAGGCGTCGGTCAAGCGCAGCGATGTCACCCAGGAGCGCATCGACGAGACCTGTCCCACATGCGGCGGTCAGTTGTCGATCCGGCTCGGACGCAACGGTCGCTTCATTGGCTGCACCAACTATCCGGAGTGCGACTACACCCGCGACCTCAACCCCGACAAGGCCGAGGCGGATGCCCCGGAGCTCATCGAGGGCCGCACCTGCCCGCTCTGCAACTCCGCACTCGAAATCAAGCGCGGACGTTACGGCAAGTTCATCGGCTGCAGCGCCTACCCGACCTGCAAGCACATCGAGCCTCTCGAGAAGCCCGAGGACACGGGCGTCACCTGCCCGAAATGCACCAAGGGGACGCTACAGAAGAAGAAGTCACGCAAGGGCAAGATCTTCTATTCCTGCTCGACCTATCCCACGTGCGACTACGCCGTCTGGGACGAGCCCATCGCCGAACCCTGCCCCAGGTGCGGATGGGCGGTCTTGACGATCAAGACCACCAAGACCAGAGGGGCCGCCAAGGTCTGTCCTCAAAAGGAATGCGGTTTCCGCGAGGCGATTGCCGAGGATCAGGCCGAAGACGCAACCGAGCCGGTGTGAGCAGTGTCGAGAGGGAGCGAGGCACGCCACTGCGCGCGGCGGATTCAAACGCAAACCGAACGCCTCCGCTCGGGTCGCCGAGTCTTATCGGGCATCCGACCCGGCACGGCTTAGAAACAGCGCCAAGATGCCCGCACCGAGACAGAGGGCGAAACCGAGCAAGGCCCAGTTCGCCAGCGTCAGTCCGAGAATCAGGGCGCCTTCGTCCTCGCAGAAGCCCGTCGCCATGAACAGCGCCGGTGCCTGTTGGCCGAGCCATTCGACCCACTGCTCGATCAACCCGGGCGCGCCGGCCACGCAGGAAACACTCTCCGGCGGCTGCAGCTGCAGCCAGCTCTGGTAGGCCGCGACACCGATCCCCGTAGCCGAGACCGGCAGGGTCAAGGCGCCGATCAGGCGCCCGAATATTCTCGCTCCGGTGCAACCTGCGCCGAGTGCGGCCCCGAGCGCGAGCACCGCGAGCACCATGAAGAGCAGGCGCTGAAAGATGCATAAATGACAGGGATCCAACGCGAGCCAGTCGGTCATCACGAAGCTCGACGCGACGGCGAGGGCGCAACCGCCGGCCATTAAGCTCCAAAGCAGGCGAGGCGACGGGCCTGTCATTTCGATGCCTCGCTGGCAAGGCAGGCGGAGAACGTCATCAGCTGAACCATCCCTCGACCGTCTTGCGATCCGGAACCCCGCCGGCATGCACCACCTGACCGTCGATAACGACGCCGGGGGTGGACATGATGCCGTAACCCATGATCCGGCCGAGATCCTCGACCTTCTCCAAGGCAATCTCGGCGCCCTTCGCCTTCGCGGCCTCTTCGACCACCTTGTAGGTGGCATTGCAGTTGGCACAGCCTGATCCCAAGATCTTGACTTCTTTCATATCGGTCCTCGTGTCGCTTGGTCCCGGTTCCGGGAAAAGTTCTTAAGGAACGGTTCAGAAATAAGGAAAACGACTCGACCCGAGAATCCCTTTGCCACGATAGTCGTTGTCGTAATCGACGACGACAACGACAACAGCACCGATTGGATGCGGGGCTCAACTTATTTCTGATACGTTAATCAGGTCATCGGGTTTCCATTTTACGCCAGCAGGTTGAATCCGTAGCCGACCAGGATGAAGGCGATCGCCAGCACGCCCACGTAGAGCGCCAGCCCCGGCCAGCGGATGACCTTGCGCAGGATGATCATCTCGGGCAGCGAGAGTGCGGCGATGCTCATCATGAAGGCCAGCGTGGTGCCGATCGCCACACCTTTCCCCAGCATGGCCTCGGCAACCGGGATCACCCCGGTCGCGTTGGAGTAAAGCGGGATCCCGAGCAGCACGGCCCCCGGAACCGCCAGCCAGTTGTCGGTGCCGCCCAGGTGCTCGACCACCCACTCCTCCGGGACATAGCCGTGGAAGAGTGCGCCGACGCCGATGCCCAGCAGCACCCATTTCCAGAGCCGCCTTAGGATCTCGCGGACCTCGCTCAGGGCGTAGCGATGGCGACCGATCAGCGAGGTGTCGGGCTCAGGCATCTTCAGCTCGCCCATATGGATCTGCCAGACGTAAGGCTCGACCCAGCGCTCGGGCCGGAAGCGCTCCATGACGACGCCGCCGACATAAGCGACCGTCAAGCCGGCGGCGACGTACATGAGGGTCAGCTCCCAGCCGAGGATCCCCAGGAGGATCACCACCGCGACCTCGTTGATCATCGGGCTGGCAATCAAAAAGGAGAAGGTCACCCCGAGCGGGATGCCGGCCTCGACGAAGCCGATGAAGAGCGGCACCGAGGAGCAGGAGCAGAAGGGTGTGACCGCACCCAGCCCGACCGCGGTCGAGCGCGCCGCCCATTTGGGTTTGCCGCGCACATAGGCGCGAACCCGCTCGGGCGAGAGGAGCGCCCGAAAGAGCCCCATAACATAGATGATGATAACGAGCATGACGAAGATCTTCGCCGTGTCCATGACGAAGAAGTGCAGCGCCGCCCCGAGATGGCTCGCCGGGTCGATGCCCAGCAGACGGTAGACGACGAGATCGCCGAGTGTATCGAACACCTATGAGCGCCTCTCTGGAGTGAATCCTTGGCGTCTACTGTATGCGATCTTCCGTATATTTGGATTGCGCGATATCACGATCGGCCGTATCCCGGCGCTGGGTATCCCGAATTCCGGGATCCCGACTTAGGCGATCCCGGACTTCGGACATTACAGCTCCCCGGCCGCACCGCCCTCCATGATCGCCCGGATCGTGTCGCGGACCTTCAGCGAGGACGCCTTCAGCTCCTCGGGCAGCTCCCGACCGCCGTGGATCATCATGTCCAGGTTCATGCTGTAAAGCGTCAGGCGGCCTTCCTTATCTTCGACCAAGGCGATGCGACAGGGCATGAAGCCGCTGTATTCGTTGCGATATTCCAGCATCTGTCGACCGACCCCGGCATCGCAGAAGGAGATAAAGTTGACGTAGCGATAGGACTCGCCCGTGATCGCCTCGATCTGCTTGTAGAAGGGCGATTCGCCGACAAAGAGCAGGTTGTGAGAGACCGCGATGCTCTTCATGGACTCGATGACGTCGTCCGGGCTCAGCCCTTCCTCGACCGGGATCGCCCACATCATGGCTACGCCGGGGTCGCCGGTCGCGAGCAGGCGCGAGGCGAGCTCGCCGTAGACGCCCGGAAATTCGGGGTCGAATTCGCCGAGGGTCGGGGCGACCCGCCAATAGAGGACGCCGATGCTGACAATGGTCAAAAAGCCGATGACGGCCAGTAGGTTGCGAACAATCTTCACTGTAAATACCCCTGTGCTGATGTCGGCCGCCTCTCGAGCGGCTCGATCCGTGATGTCGCGGGGCGGTTGCGCACGCCGTTGAGGCAGGGCCCTAAACCGCGTCGAGAGAGACATGCGTCATTTTCATTTTGCGTTTGGCTTTGGAGATATCCTCGATCTCGGTCAGACGCGGTTTAACATTCAGCGAGGCTTCGCCTCAGACCAACGAGACATGGGGATGCCCCGGTTGATCGTCGGTGCACTAAGCTTCCGTATAGAGCCGCTTGGGCGGCGAGTGGGACGCGATGTCCCTGTGTCAACCTGGGCCTGCCGTCATGATAGGACAAACCATCGGTGAGTTGTTGAACGCGCATGTGACGTTGGTTGTCGAGGGTATCGATCGACTCGACCTCAACGCCTACCGGCCCAGGCTGCAGACCGGGAGCGGGGTGGCCTACTTCTTCCGCATGCACCGCGGCGCTGCCGTCGCTCGCCCCTGTTGATGGCCCCGATGAGTCATGCCTTTGTCACCGCGATCGATGCCTTTGCCAAGCGCGAGCAGATCGACGTGGTGCCGGTCCGCTGTTCATCAAATCCTCGTCCTACTTTCTTTACACGGCACGGATCTGCCTGAACGGCCACGAGTACGCCAAGCGGCAACTGGCGAAGGCCGGCATGGCCTTCGAGCCGCTCGACAATGGGATCCTGCGGTGTGCGGATGGTCCGGCCCTGCGAGGAATCCTCGACGCGATGAGCGCCGAGCGCATTGAGGCGATGGTGCGCAAATGGTGCGCGCGCCTGCCGCATCCCTTCACGCCCGAAGACCGCGCTGCGGGATTCCGCTACGAGCTGTCAATCCTGCAGGCGGAGTTTGCCCGCACCCAAGTCATCGACCGTCCGCTCGCCGGGTGCCAACTGCGCGAGGAGCTGATTCGCGAGAACCTGATCAACAACACCGGTGTCGTCGGCATCGGCCGCAAACTGTGCAACCTGCCCGCCTTGCGGGCTATCGGTTATGCCGCCAATCGCCGCCTGCTCAAGGTCGAAGCCATCAGTCAGTACTGTACCCTGGCCGCCGGGTTGTTCGAGGCCGTCACCCAGCCGCAGACTATCGACGGGCAACGTGTCCCCCGCCTGACCTTCGGAGATCCACGCGTCATGTCACTTCTCGCCACGCTGTGCCTGTTCTTCATTCCGCAGCGGTTCCGCAACGTCTGGCTGCGCGAGAAAATGGCCCAACTGCTCGGCGTGCCGCTTGAGGACTGCGGCCCCGGCAAGGCGACCTAGTTCGTTAAAGCCACTATTCTTTAAACCGCGCCAGCTCCGACAGTCGTCGTTCGTTAAAGCCACTATTCTTTAAACCGCGCCAGCTCCGACAGTCGTCGGAGGTGGCGCGGCCAAGTCACTCCAACACATGACGCATACCGCACCGGGCGCGGTTTAAGCGGGTGTCAGCTCTTCCATCGGCCAACGCGCCCTGGGCTTGAAGGCGAGCGGCTCGAGATGTCCGGCGCGCAGGCGCTGCCAGCCGGCGTAGGCGATCATGGCGCCGTTGTCGGTACAGAGGGATGGTCTGGGATAGAAGGTCTCGCCGCCCGCGGCGGCGATGGCGGTGTTCATCCGCTCGCGCAGTCGGCGGTTGGCGCTGACGCCGCCGGCGAGGATCAGGCGCTGGTGCCCGGTCTCCTGTAAAGCGCGGCGGCACTTGATCACCAGGGTGTCGACGACGGCTTCCTCGAAGGCACGGGCGATGTCGGCTCGGCTCTGTTCCGGATCGAGCGCCTCGGGCACAGTCTCGCGAACGGTGTTGAGTGCGAAGGTCTTGAGTCCGCTGAAGCTGAAGTCGAGGCCCGGTCGGTCGGTCATGGGGCGCGGGAAGCGGAAACGCGTCGGGTCGCCACGCTCGGCGAGCTTGGCGAGCTCCGGTCCGCCGGGGTAGGGGAGATCGAGGATCTTCGCGGTCTTGTCGAAGGCCTCGCCAGCGGCGTCGTCGAGCGACTCGCCCAAGATGCGGTAGCGGCCCACACCGGTCACGTCGACCAGTTGAGTGTGTCCGCCCGAGACCAGGAGCGCCACGAAAGGGAAGGCGGGCGCCGGGTCTTCGAGCAGGGGTGCGAGTAGATGCCCCTCCATGTGATGCACGCCGACCGCCGGCACGCCCCAAGCCCAGGCGAGGCTGCGGCCCAAGGCTGCGCCGACCAAGAGCGCGCCGACCAGACCGGGTCCGGCGGTATAGGCAACGCCGTCGATCGAGACGGGATCGAGCCCCGATTCTTCGAGAACCTGCCGGATCAGCGGCAGGGTCTTGCGGACGTGATCGCGCGAGGCCAGCTCCGGGACGACACCGCCGTACTCGGCATGGATCTCGATTTGGCTGTAGACGGCTTGGGCAACCAGACCGCGCTCGCCGTCATAGACGGCCACGCCGGTCTCGTCGCAGGAGGTCTCGATCCCGAGGACACGTCTCACGATCCTGTTGTGCAAGTTGATCACCGATGGGTTGGCTCGGTTGTGCCGGGCGGGAGCGAGGCACAACGAAACTGGGATTCCTGTTGTGCTTCCTGCCGTCAGCACAACTGCAGCAGAGTAAGCGGGTTAGCGATCTGCATCCACCGCGTAAGGGGCCGGGTCCAGGATCGGGGGGCGCCCGAGCACCAGATCGGTCGCGAGCCTCGCCGATGCGGGGCCGGTCACCAACCCGTTGCGGAAGTGTCCTGCATTGATAAAGAGTCCATCCACGCCCGGATAGGCGCCGATAAAGGGGATGCCGCTCGGGGAGCTGGGTCGGAGCCCCGCCCAGTGGTCTTCGATGGGCGTGCGTTTGAGGACCGGGAACATCTCGAAGGCGGCACGGTAGAGGGACTCTTTGGCCTCGGCGGTGGTCGTCTTGACGAATCCGGTGTGCTCGAGGGTGCTTCCGAACAACATCCGTCCGTCACGCCGCGGAATGAGATAGCGCTCGCGGTGCAGGGTGATGTGGTTGATCTGACCGGGCTTGCCGTAGAAGAGGATCATCTGACCGCGCACCGGCGCGATGTCCGGTGTTTCGCCGAGCTGCTCGAGCAGCTTGGCGGTCCAGGCGCCGGTGCAGATCACGACCCGGCGCGCCTCGATGGCCCCGTCCGGCGTCCGTACCCCGGTCACCCGACCGCCGTCGACCAGAAGCTCCAAGACCTCTTCGTTTTCGCGCAGCTTGAT
The DNA here is from genome assembly GCF_041903745.1 of Thiocapsa sp. C2-2m. NCBI lineage: Bacteria > Pseudomonadati > Pseudomonadota > Gammaproteobacteria > Chromatiales > Chromatiaceae > Thiocapsa > Thiocapsa sp. C2-2m. The sequence continues at coordinate 61,989 of NZ_JBBWVD010000030.1, forward strand.
CCGGCCTTCGACCGAGCGGCGAACCGCCTTGGTCAGGCGCGGCGTGCGCACCTGAGCGATGCGCGGCAGCAGGAGTCCGCGCGTGAGGCCGGGTCCGAGCTGGGGCTCGATCTCGTGCAGGTGCGCGGCTTCGACTGTCTCGATGGGATGGTCATGGCGCTCGGCCCAAGAGACGGCGACCGAGTGCTCCTCCATGTCCAGGATCAGCATGCCGCTCAGGGTCAGCTCGGGATCGATCCCGGTTTCCTGCAAAAGCACCTCGGCCAGCTCCGGATAGGCGTGCTGGCTCCAGGTCGCGAGAGCCGTCACCGCGTCCGGATAACGCCAAGGGTAGATCGGCGAGATGATGCCGCCGCCGGCCCAGGATGACTCGCGGCCGGTCTCGCCCATCTCGATCAGGGTGACCTCGGCACCGGACTCGACCAGATACCGTGCGTTCAGGAGACCGATGATGCCGCCGCCGACGACGAGGACATCGCTCATGATGCCGCCCTCTCGCCGAGCTCGCGCGGCAAGGGGAAGACGACCTGCTCGCGGATACCATCCTGCTCCTCGACCCCGGCGACGCCCCATGCCTCGAGCTGTGCGATGACCCGATCGACTAGCACCTCGGGGGCCGAGGCCCCGGCAGTGAGTCCGACCCGCGGCGAGGCGCTGAGCCACTCTTGGCGGATGTCCTCGGGACCGTCGATCAGATAGGCGGTGCAGCCCTGCTTCTCGGCCAGCTCGCGCAGTCGGTTTGAGTTGGAGCTGTTGGCCGAGCCGACCACCAGCAGCAGATCGCAGCGCGCGGCGAGATCACGGACCGCGTCCTGTCGGTTCTGGGTGGCGTAACAGATGTCGCTCTTTTTCGGTCCCTGGATCTCGGGGAAGCGTTCACGCAGTGCGTCGATGATCCCGCTCGTGTCGTCCACCGAGAGCGTGGTCTGGGTGACATAAGCGACCCGCGACGGCTCTTTGATCGCGAGCCCGGCGACGTCGGCGACCGACTCGATGAGATGCATCGCCCCGCCGTCGCTCAGACACTGACCCATGGTGCCCTCGACCTCGGGATGGCCGGCGTGCCCGATCAAGATGACCTCGACCCCGTTCTTGCAGTGCCTTGCGACCTCGAGATGGACCTTGGTGACCAAGGGGCAGGTCGCGTCGAAGACGCGCAGGTTTCGCCCTTCCGCCGCGCGCCGTACCTCTTGGGCGACGCCGTGGGCGCTGAAGATCAGCGTCGCCCCGTCCGGGACCTCGTCGACCTCCTCCACGAAGACGGCGCCGCGTTGTTTGAGACCGTCGACGACGAAGCGGTTGTGAACCACTTCATGCCGGACATAGACGGGTGCGCCGTAGAGCTCGAGTACGCGCTCGACGATCTCGATCGCGCGGTCGACACCGGCGCAGAACCCACGGGGATTGGCGAGGAGGATGTTCATAGTGTCAAAGGATAGGGGATCGGTCGGGAGAATTCACGCCTCCGGGCCACGCTTGAACCGGGGCTCGGGCCCAGGCCCGGGCCCGGCCACGGACAAGACGCGGACGCGGATCGTCAAGGAGCGTCCGGCGAATGGGTGGTTGAAGTCGACCTGCACGCGATCGGCCTCCACTTCCAGGACGATCCCGCTGGTCTCGTGCCCGCCGGGTGTCTCGAAGGCGACGACCAGTCCGGGTATGGGCTCGATGTCTGGCGGGAAATCGCTGCGCTCCATCCAGTGGATGCTGGCCTCGTCATAGGGCGAGAAGAGCTCCGAGCCATGCGCGACGACATAGGTCTCGCTGCCGGGGGCGAGGCCTAGAAGCGTGGACTCAAGCTCCGGCGTCAGGGTGCCGTCGCCGATGGTGCAGGCGATCGGCTCGGCGTCGAAGGTCGAGAGTGCGACGAAGCCGTCCTGGAAGCGGACCTCCAGATGCAACTCGACGGCGCGACCGGGGGCGAGGAGGGTGCCCGTCCCGGTCTCGGTCTCGTTCGCCGCCCTTTTCGCAGGTGGGGTCTCGGGCGGGTTGGCGTGCGTCACGACGCGGCTCACGCCTGCTCGGCAGCGATCGCGTGCAGGACCGGCAGGTCCAGACCAAGTGCCTCGCCGTTGCGGATGGCGCGGGCGAGGCGGGCCGGCGCGCTGCGACCCATGCAGGCGTGCTCGGGATCGCCCGCGAAGGCGACGCCGAGCGCGACGAAGAGTGCATCGCGATCGAACCGACGCCCGGTCATGGCCTCCTGAAGATCGATCACATCATGGCCGACCTCCTCGGCAAAGGCGCGATGCCGCGACCACAGGGTCTCGACCGTTCCGCCCGTGCGCAGCCCGGCGATGTTGGTGGTCAGGATGAAGAGGTTCTTGAGCACCAGCTCGAAGACGAGCTCCTCGGCGCTGCTCAGGCGGTGTGTGGGGATCGCCAGGGTCCCCAGCGCATCGGCGAGCAGATCCGCCTGAGGACCGAACACCGGGGAGGGGATAATGACCTTGTGGTCGCGCCCCGGTTTCTTCTCGAACCAGACCGAGATCACCGTCGGGTCGACGCAGGCGGCCCAGTCGCTCGGCAGCAGCTCGTTTTGCAGCAGGCCGAGCCGCCCTCGCCATTGAGGCGGAACGGCGGCGAGGGTTGCGGCGAGGTCGGCCTCTCCGACCGCGATCAACACCAATTGCGGCTCGGGCAGCTGGGTTGCTGCCGTGACCAACGAGGCTCCGCGCAGCACGGGGAAGACGGGATGGCCGAGCTTGAGAAGGCCGCGCGCGAAAACGCCGCCCATCTCGCCGACACCGACGAGCACGACAGGATGTTTCATCGTTCGGGAGAGCCTCCGGCCGCCAGCTTCCAGCCGCCGTCCGCGATCGACCATCGGTGATGCTGTACCCCGCCCAAGCTCGTCATCACAGCAACTCCTGCGTCACGAAGAGATAGCCGAGTGCGATCACCACGACAAAGATGGTGGCATAGATGAGCAGGATGCAAACCCCCGGGAGGTCATTGCAAACCGTGCTGTATCGACAGAGCTTACATCCTTTCATCCGGCTCCTGCTGCCGTGTTTCGGCGGGGCGGCCTCGCGGGTGCGGGGCGGGCTGGTGAATTATCGGGTTTCTCAATCCAGAGTATCCTCACCCAGATCGGAGGCATGATCAAGGAGTGTCGAGGGCTGAGGTGTGCCCATCCCACTTTGACAGCAAGACTTCGGACCTGTTGCGATCGGCCGGGATAGAGTGGCTAGTGGCTAGTGGCTAGTGGCTAGTGGCTGGAAACGAATTTTTGAACAGAGGCTTAGCGACCGGAAAGCCGAATAACCGGCGCCTATCGGGGATAACCATGCGGGTCGGCCTGGAGCGCATCGAGACCGGCACCGACAGGCTTTGCCGCCAGTGTTGGGGGTGAGCTAACGGCCGGTCGGCTGGAGGCGGACGGTTTGGTCCCTGCTGGGCGGTCGCGTAACATCGTCAAGGATCGGGACAAGGTCGCGTCCCTTGCGGTGTCGGAGATGTCCGAGTCGATGTTCGTATATCCCGCGACAGACGAGACTTTCCAGACGTTTGTCGTGAAGAGCTCATTCAAAGGCCCTGCGCTGGTCGCCTTCTGGGCGTCCCGGGCCGGGCCGTCGCGTCCTCTGGCGGAGTTGTTGACCCGTTTGGCGGCGGACGCTGTCGCGTCCGCGCTTGGTCTCTTCGCCGAGGTCCATCGGCGGGATCCGAGCTATCGTGACGGGATCGGCCGACGCGGTCTCGTTCAGAAACAAGCAAAACAACTCGACGGGAGAGCACCTTTGCCACGGTTGTCGTTGTCGTAATCGACGACGACAATGACGACAACGACAACGACAACGACAACGACAACGACAACGACAACGATTTGATTTGGTCCTTAATTATTTCTGACACGTGACTAGGTCACTGTTCAAGAGTTCGATCCTAACCACTAACCACTAACCACTGAAACTCTCTGTTGCCCTATGTCGATGACGCAAACCCCCAGGATCGGATTCGTCAGCCTCGGCTGTCCCAAGGCGACGGTGGATTCGGAACGGATCCTCACGCAGCTGCGTGCGGAGGGCTACGGCATCCCGCCGAGCTACGAGGATGCCGATCTAGTCATCGTCAACACCTGCGGCTTTATCGACGACGCGGTCGAGGAGTCGCTCGATGCAATTGGCGAGGCTTTGCATGCCAATGGCCGCGTCATCGTGACCGGTTGCCTGGGTGCGCGTGCCGAGATCGTTCGCAAGGCCCATCCGGAGGTTCTTGCGGTGACGGGTCCGCATGCCCTCGACGAGGTGATGGCGGCGGTGCATGCGCAACTGCCGGCGCCGCATGATCCCTTCGTTAGTCTGGTGCCGCCGCAGGGCGTGAAGCTCACGCCGCGGCACTTTGCCTATCTCAAGATCTCGGAGGGGTGCAACCATCGCTGCAGCTTCTGCATCATCCCGAGCCTGCGCGGCGATCTGGCGAGTCGCCCGATCGGCGAGGTGCTCGCGGAGGCGGAGCGGTTGGTGGAGTCGGGGGTGCGCGAGCTCCTGATCATCTCGCAGGACACCAGCGCCTACGGGCTGGATCTGCGCTATCGGCCCGATTTCTGGAATGGCCGGCCGCTCAAGACGGATACGTTCAACCTGGCGCGCGCACTCGGCGAGCTGCCGGCCTGGGTTCGGTTGCACTATGTCTATCCCTATCCGCATGTGGACGCGCTGATCCCGCTGATGGCGGAGGGGCTGATCCTGCCGTACCTCGACATGCCTCTCCAGCACGGGAGCGAGCCGATTCTGCGGGCGATGCGTCGTCCCGCGGCGACCGAGAAGGTGCTCGATCGGCTCTCGCGCTGGCGCGAGCAGTGTCCTGATCTGGTGATGCGCAGCACCTTCATCGTCGGTTTTCCGGGCGAGACCGAGGCTGAGTTCCAAGAGCTGCTCGACTTCCTGCGCGCCGCCCAACTGGACCGCGTGGGCTGCTTCCCCTATTCGCCGGTCGATGGTGCGAGTGCAAACGCGCTGCCCGATCCTGTCCCGGAGCCGGTCAAGCACGAGCGGGTCGAGCGCTTCATGGCCGTGCAGGCCGAGATCAGCCGGACGAAGCTCGCCGAGCGCATCGGGCAACGACTGACGGTGCTGGTCGATGAGGTCGGCGAGGACGAGGTGATCGCGCGCAGCTATGCCGACGCACCCGAGATCGACGGCGAGGTGATCATCGCGGGCGCCTGGGAGCTGGATCCGGGGGATTTCATCGAGGTCGAGATCACGGATGCGGGCGACCATGATCTGTGGGCGCAGCCGATCGCCGATTAAATCGCGTCCGCTGCGATATGCGGGCTCCGAGCTTGGGGCGGGATACTCACGTCCATTCGAGGCCGGCGCCGACGCGATTCAAGTGAATAAAATCTTTTAGTTTCCCGAACCGCGTCTCGCCGAGGCTGCCGTGTGGCACGAGGTCAAGGCAAAGGGCGAAGCGATTTTGATCGCTCCGGACGCGGTTCAGTGGGGCGTCAGAACGCGGGGCCGGCCTTCTTGCCCATCTTCTTCAGGATCACGGCCAAGGGGCAGAATCCAGTGAAGGCGGACTGCAGTAGGTTCAGGCCGACGAAGGCCGTGAACCACATCCAGTAGGGGCTGACGTAGTGCGCGAGCAGGAGCGAGATCAGGATGAAGGCGCCGGCGACGGCAAAGACGATGCGCTCGATAGACATGGACATCTCCAAGGGTTCGGATTGCGGGTTGGGAAGGGTCGATACCCTACGAGATATTAAAGAACGCTTATACTCGGTTCAAGGTCGATTGACGTAAGGTTTCTCGCCGGATGGATGAGGGGAGCTGCCCAGTGGCGATCCTCCAGCAGCCGGTTGAGGAGGTCTTGTCGGTTTCTTGCCGGACGGATGAAGGTAGCTGCCCCGTGGACGTCGACGCCTTTCCGCGCTTGATCGAGAGCTTGATGCGACCCGATGCCTATCCGCATCCCGCCGACCCGGTCGAGCATATCGAGACGCATATCTCGCACGTTTTTCTTGCCGGGGCATTCGCCTACAAGCTCAAGAAGCCGATCGATCTGGGTTTTCTCGATTTCTCCACCCTGGAGCGCCGTCGCCGCTGTTGCGAGGAGGAGCTGCGGCTGAACCGGCGTCTGGCGCCGGACCTCTATCTCGACGTGGTCGCTGTCGCCGGCACTGCAAGCGCGCCGCGCATCGGCGGATCCGGTCCGGTGCAGGAGTATGCCGTGCAGATGCAGCGTTTCCCGCAAGAGGCTCTGCTCGACCGTCAGGTCCTGTCCGGCGAGTTGATCGACCGCTTGGCGGAGGATGTCGCGGGGTTTCATGCCCGGATCCCCGTCGCCGACATCGTGAGCCCCTTCGGGACACCCGAGACCGTACTGGCTCCCATGGTCGACAACCTGGTGCAGATTCGCGCCTGTGCCTTGGAGCCGGATCCGCGCGACCGTCTCGATCGTCTCGAAACCTGGATACGCGGTCGTTGGCAGGCCCTGATCCCGATGATCGAGCGTCGGCGACGCAACGGCTTTGTGCGCGAGTGTCACGGCGACATGCATCGCGGCAACATCGCCTTGGTTGACGGGGAGATCCGCATCTTCGACGCGATCGAATTCAATCCCTTCCTGCGCTGGATCGACACGGCAAGCGAGGTCGCCTTCCTGATCATGGACCTGGATGAATCCGGTGCGGTGCCGTTGGCTCGGCGCTTCCTGAACCGGTATCTCGAGCGCAGCGGTGATCACGAGCTGCTGGCCCTGCTGGATCTCTATAAGGTCTATCGCGCGCTTGTGCGGGCGAAGGTCATGGCGATCCGTCTCGGGCAGCCCGGTCTGGATCCTGCGCAGCGGGTTCTCGATCGCGAGACCTGTCTCCGTTATCTGGAGCTTGCCGAGTCCTACACCGCCACGCGGGTGCCCCGCATGCTGATTGCGTGCGGGCTCTCCGGGTCCGGAAAGAGCTATTTGGCGCGCCAGCTCCGCGAGGCCCTTCCCTTCATCCACCTGCGCTCGGATATCGAGCGCAAGCGTCTCTTCGGCATCTCCGAGACCGCGTCCACGCGGGCGTCGTTCGACGCCGGGATCTATTTTCCGATCGCGACCGAATGGACCTACACCCGGCTGTTGCGCCTGGCGGAGGCGATCCTCGGGTATGGTTACGACGTGCTGGTCGATGCAACCTTTATCTCCGTGGCGCGGCGCGCCTGTTTCTGGGATCTGGCCGAGCGCTGCCGCATCCAGGCCGCGATCCTGGCGCTCGATGCCCCCGCGGAGGTGCTGCGTGAACGCATCGTCTGTCGCCGCGCCGAGAACAAGGATGCCTCGGATGCCGATGTGCAGGTCCTCGAGCGCCAACGCTTGGCCTTGGAGCCCTTGGTGCCCGATGAGCGAGCTCGCGCGCTCTTCATCGACACCAGTCAAGCGCAGCCCTTGGCGGAGGTGCTTGCACGTCTCGATCTGGTCTTCGCCGCAGTGCATCGACCTACCAGGCAATGAGGACCACACCGGCGAGCATCAGCAGGCCGCCCGGAAGACGTGTGGAGAGTCCGGTCTCGCGGAAGATCAGCACGCCGTAGAGGATGCCGAAGAGCAGGCTGGTGCGTTTGACGGCGATCATGTAGGCCACCTCGACCTGTTGCAGGGCCAGGAAGTGAGTGTAGACCATCAGCCCCATCAGGCCGCCGACCAAGAGCACAGGTCCGGGTCGGCGCGCCAGTTTGATCAGAAGCCCGGGCCGGGGCAGGACGATCAGCAGGCAGACGGCCGCGCCAAGCAGTGCGAAGTAGAAGGCCCCGAAGAACTCCGGGTCCATGTGCCGCATGGCACCTTTGCCCAAGGTGGCTGTGAGGGCATAGATGGCGGCCACCGCAAGCATCAGCCGCGAGCCCGGCTCCTCGACGATGGCCGCGAAGGGACGCGTCCAGCTTCGCCAGTCGCCGCGCTTGGCATGTCGACTGTTGAGCAGCCAGGCCCCGGCGACCACCAACCCGACCCCTGCCGCACCGAGCGGGCTGACCTCCTCGCCGAGCAGCACCCAAGCCACCGCGATGACGAACACCGGGGTAAAGGCCAGGAAGGGGAGGGTAAGCGAGAGCGGATGGTCGCGGATCGCCGCCATGTAGAGCAGCATGGCAGCGATTTCCAGCGGGATGAGGGCCGCGATCCAGAACCAAAAGGCCGGCGGAAGGGACGACAGCGGCGGCATGCCGACCAGCAGCGGCGTCATCAGGAGTCCGACGACACCGAAGCGGACCACGACCAATTCACGGGCGGAGAAGCCTTGCAGCCAGGCCTTGGTTGCGGCGTCGGCGCTCGCTAGGCTGAAGGCGCAGAGCAGGGAGAGGCTGACCCAGTCCATGGCGCCGCGCGCGAGTCCCGCCGGCTAAGGCCGCTGCTCGGGCGGCAGCTTGTCGGTCAGGACCTCGACTCCGGAGCAGGGACGATGCGCCTGCTCGCTCAGATGGCGTCGCCAGGCGCGCGCGCCGGGTTGGCCTTGGAAGAGGCCGAGGATGTGCCGGCTCATGGCACTCAGCGGCGTGCCCTTCGCGAGCTCGCGCTCTACATAAGGCAAGAAGGCGTCGAGGACTGCGTTGCGGGTCGGTGCGCAACGGGCATCCCCGAAGATCACCTGGTCCGCCTCGGCGAGGATCCAGGGGTTGTGATAGGCCTCGCGACCGACCATGACCCCGTCGAGCGTCTCGAGAAACCCTAGGGTCTCGTGCAGTGTCTTGATGCCCCCGTTGATCGCAATGGTCTGGTGCGGCAGGTCGCGCTTAAGCTGCTCGACGACGTCGTAACGCAACGGCGGGATGTCGCGGTTCTCCTTAGGGCTCAGCCCGGCGAGCCAGGCCTTGCGCGCATGCACGATCAGCGCGTCGCAGCCGGCCTCGGTTACGGTGCCGGCAAAGTCCAGAAGCTCGCCGTAGCTGTCGCGATCGTCGATCCCGATACGGGTCTTGACGGTCACCGGCACCGCCACGGCATTCTTCATCGCCGCGACGCAGTCCGCGACCAGTCCCGGCTCGGCCATCAAACAGGCGCCGAACCGGCCGTTCTGCACCCGGTCCGACGGACAACCGACGTTGATGTTGATCTCGTCATAGACCCGATCGGCGCCCATCCGTGCACAGTGCGCCATCTCCTGCGGGTCCGATCCGCCGAGCTGGAGCGCGATCGGGTGCTCGGCTGGATCGAAGCCGAGAAAGCGCTCGCTCTCGCCCCTTTGGGAGCCATGGATCAGCGCACCCGTCGTGACCATCTCGGTGTAGAGCAGGGTGTGCCGGCTGAGAAGGCGCAAGAAATAGCGACAGTGCCGATCGGTCCAGTCGAGCATTGGCGCAACGGACAGGCGGCGGTCCAGCACAGGTGCGGGGAGCGAAGACAAAGACGTGCCTTGCAACGGGGCGGTTGGATGAGCAGGTGTAACCGAACGACGGCTCCTAGTCTATCCGCGTACGGCATCGACGGGTACCGGTTTGGCACGCGCGCTCGTGACGCCGGGAGAAAATTCACCGGTTGCGGGAGTGTAGGGACAGGACTGATGCCTCTCCCCGCGTTCCGCATCGTCGAAGTATTCGGCGACATCGGGCACCTTCCATCCCTGTAGGTTGTGCTGACGACAGGAAGCACAACTTCCGTCGACGTTTGGTTGTGCCTCGCACGGCTCGGCACAACCTACGGCCCTAAGATCTCTAAGATCTCTCACGGAGACACGGAGACCCGGAGATATGGGGAAACATTTCGGATTCTCCGTGCGCTCCGTGTCTCCGTGAGCGGAATTACGATCTGGAACCAGGGTGCCGGCGTCGACTGATCGGTGAACGGCCTGGCTCGCGATCGACCGCCGACGTTCGGGTCGGGGTCGATCGATCAGAGTTGCTGCGATCAGGAACCCTGTCCGGGACGTCTGACCGGCTCCTTGAGGGTGACCAGCTCCTCGGCACTGCTCGGGTGGATCGCGACGGTGTCGTCCAGATCGGCCTTGGTCGCGCCCATCTTCACCGCCACGCCGAAGCCCTGCATCATCTCGTCGACGCCGTCGCCGATCGCGTGTATGCCGACGACCCGCTCCTCGGGACCGACGCAGACCAGCTTCATGGCGGTCTTCGGCCCATGCGTGTTGAGTGCGTAGCGCATCGGGGTGAAGCTGGTCTCGTAGATGGTTAGGGTGTCGCCGTATCGCTCGCGCGCCTCGGGCTCGGTCAAACCGACCTTCCCGATCGGCGGGTGTGCGAAGACCACGGTCGGGACGTTGTCGTAGTCGAGCTTCAGATCCGGCTTGCCGCCGAACAAACGTTCGGCCAGACGGCGCCCGGCGGCGATGGCGACCGGGGTCAGGGGCTCGCGGCCGATCACGTCACCGATGGCATAGATGCCCGGCACGTTGGTGTTCTGATAGGGATCCACCGGGATGATGCCGTTTGGCTGCATCGTGACGCCCGCGGCCTCCAGATTCAGCTCGCGCGTATTCGGCGTGCGTCCGACGGCCCAGAGGAGGGTGTCGAAGCCGCCCAGACGCTCGCCGTCGCGTGTGACCAGTGCGAGGCCATCGGCATTCTTCTCAAGCGCCGCGACCTCGAATTCGAGCCGCATCTCGATGCCGTCGACCGCCATGTTCTCCGCCAGCGTCTCGCTGATCATGGGGTCGAAGAGAAACAGCACCCGATCCTCGAGCGCCACGATCGTGACCTCGGTGCCGAGTGTGCGCAACACCCCGGCGAGCTCCACGCCGATATAACCGCCGCCGATAATAGCGACGCGCTTGGGTTGAGTCTCCAGCCCAAAGAAGCCGTCGGAGGTAATGCCAAGCTCGGCGCCCGGCATACGCGGTACGATCGGCCGTCCGCCGGTCGCGATGACGAGGTGGTCGGCGCTGTAGTGTTCTTCGCCGACCGCAATGGTCTTGGCATCGACGAAGCGCGCCTGACCTTGAATGCGAGCGATGCCTTGTCGCTCGACATAGCCGTCCCAGTAGCCGTTGATGTCGGCGACATAGCGGTTACGCCCGGCGACCAGCGTCGGCCAGTCGATCCCGTCGGACTGCACCTTCACCCCGTATCCGGGTGCGTCGGCGACCGCCGCCGCCAGATTCGCGCCGTACCACATGACCTTCTTGGGAACACAGCCGGCGTTCACGCAGGTGCCGCCGAGCTTTCCCGCCTCGATAACCGCGGCGCGGCGTCCGAGCTGTGCGGCTTTCTCGGCGACCGCAAGACCGCCGCTTCCGCCTCCGATGGCGATCAGGTCAAAATGCTGACTCATACTCTTGACTCCCGGTCCGGTTTTGGATCCGCCTCGGATGGGGCGACCCGGCCGCGGCCGGATCGCCCGCCCATCTCGCCGAGCCGACCTTAAGCGGCGTGATGCTCCTTCAGCCACACCTCGAGGGCGTCGGATCCGCCGACCAGCTTGCCGTTGACGAAGATCTGCGGCACGGACGCTGCGTTCGCGACGGCGCGCAGGGTCTGCTCCGTGTAGTCACGGTTCAGCAAAAGCTCCTCATAAGCGATCCCGGCGTTGCGCAGGGCGTCTTTCGCCTTCGCGCAGAAGGGGCAACCGTCGCGGGTCATCACGGTGACATCCAGAGGCTTCGCCGCTTCCGGCGCCAGGTAGGCGAGCATGGTGTCGGCGTCCGAGACACCGTAGGGGTCGCCTTCGACCTCGGGCTCGATGAACATCTGCTCGACCACGCCGTCGCGCACCAGCATCGAGTAGCGCCAGGACCGCTTGCCGAAACCCAGATCGTCCTTGTCGACCAATAGGCCCATGCCGTCGGTGAACTCGCCGTTGCCGTCCGGGATGAAGGTAACGTTGTCGGCGTGCTGCGCCTTCTTCCATTCGTTCATGACGAAGGTATCGTTGACCGACATGCACACGACCTCGTCGACCCCGTGCTGCTTGAAGGTCGGCACCAATTGGTTGTAGCGCGGCACATGCGAGGAGGAGCAGGTCGGCGTGAAGGCGCCCGGCAAGGAAAAGACCACGACGGTCTTGCCCTTGAAGATGTCGTCGGTCGTCACGTCGACCCATTCGTGACCCTGACGGGTGTGAAAGGTGACCTGCGGAACACGGCTTCCGGTGCGATTCTCGAACATGGGGTCATTCTCCAAGGTTGAGTGAAAGGATTGAGGTGACTGATTTCCGTTGATGGGGCGAAGAATAGTGAGGTTTCGACGATAAAGAAAATGGATTGTTTGTATCGCAGCGATCGTTCTTGACGATTTCAACGCCATCCTCCGTGCCGTGCGACAAACCGAACGCCGGATCGCATTGTACCAAGCCGTTCGAGCGCTCCCTCTCGATGAGGTCAAGGGGGCTCGAATCAAGCGGCACGCGAGTCGATGGCCGGGACCCGCGTCGATTCCGAGCGCCGCGATATCGGGATCAAGCCCTGATCTCCTGCTCGAGCAGGGTGTCGAATGGCGTATCATCGGCTGAATGCCGGCGCATTCGCTCCTCGCCCCGGCGCCGAGGCTCGAATTTTTCCGCACGGATTCTCGCCCAAACCACGACAGAGGCATAGGTCTATGAGTGAGCAGATCAAACCGCCCGTGGATGCCGATGCGGCGAGGTTGCTCGATACGCCCGCAGACACGTCGCTGCTCGACCTTGCTGTGCTTTCCCGACTGAACGATGACTTGGGGCGGGAGTCGGTCGTGGACCTCATGGCGCTATTCCGAACAGAGTCGGAGCGCCGTAGACATCGGATCGAAACCGCGGTTTCCGCCCGCGACGCATCCGCGGCCTGCCACGAGGCCCACGCACTCAAGGGCAGCGCCTTGACCTTCGGCGCCTGCCGGCTGGGGGCACTGGCGTTCAAGATGGAGCAGGCGGGCCGGAGCGGCGATCTGGAGGGTCTGACCTCCGACCTTCCCGAGCTTGCACGTCTGACGGTGGAGACGCAAGCTGCTTTGTCGAAGGTGTTCTCGGAGAGCGGCGATCACTGAGATTCGGCATGATCCCGATGTCACCGCAGTCGTGCTGGCCGACCCGCTGCTGGTGGACGACATCCACCTCGAAATTGCCGACCATGACGACGCTACCGAAGCCACGGATACGTTCCCTGCCGCGGCTGAGCTCGCCGGACTCCATGTAGCCCTTTATGATGTTGACCCCGTCCTTTTGGTCGAAGCTGATCCCCGAGACCTCGTCGAAGCAGACCGCGTCGTACTGACACACCAGCCCTCGCTGACCGGTGCTGTTGTTGACGAACATGCGCACCACCGACGCCTTGCCGCCCGAGACCAGGTGCGCGTAGGGCGACACCTGCTGGAACAGATGGCTCGAACCCCTCCGGCAGACTGTTGCCGATCAATGTCTCTGCCAGCGGGCGCCACGCCGGCTTGGCCGTCGCCGTCACGGTGGGCAGGGCAGTCCAGCGCGTGAGGGTCTCCACGGGGAGTCCGTCCGCCCGGAGTCGCCGGGCCAGATCCATGCCCAAGTCGCAACGCAGACCTTTGGACTCCATGCCATCCTCGTCCTTTGCCGTCATCGTCGAACTTCATCGTCGAAACCTCCAGATGTGTCGGTTGCGGTCGGCGACTCGAAGTGCATCGAGGCTGTTCGATTCGGTGCGCTTGCCTTATCCGGACTTTTCCGGAGTTTTGGATTGATGTCACACCTTGGCGAGCTGGCGCCGGGCATCTTTGAGCAGGAGCAGCCATTGCCGTTCGTGCAGCGGTGACTGCACGAAACCGAACCGCGCGTAGAAGCGGGCCGCCGAGTCGTCGCTCGGGTGCGTCATCAGGGCACGAATGCCGACCTGCTCGGCGATGGTCAGGGTGCGGCGGATCGCATCGCGCAGCATCCCGGAGCCGATGCCCCGCCCCTGGTCCTCGCGCGGCACGGCCAGTCGGGCCGGGATAACGACGGGGATCGGGTGCTGGCCCATTCCCTGACGGATCCGCTGCGGGGCGTCGAGGCAGTCGACCTGGCCAAAGGTCAGGCTGTAGTAGCCGATGACGCGATCCCTATCCGCTACGACGAAGGTGTTGGCAGAGCCGCTCGCCCGGGCTTGGCGGGCGTGACTCGCGAGCCAGATGTTGAGCTCTGGTTTGCCGCAGTCGAAGGTTTCGATCCGATGGAACGTCTCTAGGGGTTGCGGCGCAGCCAGGCTCACTGTTTCTCCCAAGGGTCGGCACGGGAGAAGAGGTCGCGTAGGCCTGGGTTGTCCTGGGCGGGTCGATCGAGCAGGTCCAGAAGTGCCTGATATTCGACGCCGGAGACTAGGAATAGGCGCTGGTCAAGCAGGGTTTGTTTCGCCGCCTGGCAGGCGCTGTCCAAGATGAAGTCGGTCAGGGACTTGTGGGCGACCTCGGCGGCACGGCGCAGCACCCGCTCCTGCTCGGGAGTGGCTCGCAGGCCCAAGGGCGCGGAGCGCGCAGCGCGAGCAGGGCGTTCCGGGGGTGGCGTGCCACTGTACTTAATGGTGTATGACATCCTTGATCTGTTGAGGTCGAGGTCGGTGGCTTCCATGTTAGTACGTTGGACGCACGCGGTCCAAGCGGCGCTTGGACCGAAACGAGACATCCGGGAACGGCCGCAAATAGCAGACCCAGCTCGGGCAGCATCAGGGAGCCTGACAGGTGGCCCCCCGAGCGGCGCAGGGAGAACCCGAAAGCGGTCGCGTGCGGTGGGATCACCAAGGGGCCGGCATCCATCGGTGCAGTCATCCGGGAATTGCGACGGTACAGGCGAATAAAAACTCGCACTCAGGCGGGTATTGGCGCTGCGGATCGACGACAAAGCCTTTCTGAGGCTCGTACGCAAATGGTTGAAAGCGGGCATTCTGGAGCCGGATGGGCGGGTGAATCATCCCGAGGAAGGTTCACCGCAGGGCGGGAGTGTTTCACCCATCCTCGCCAATCTCTATCTGCATCATGCCCTGGATCTATGGGTTGAGGACACCGTCAAAGCGCATTGCCAAGGGGCGGTCCTGCTGTGTCGGTATGCGGACGACTTCGTGTGCGCCTTTGAGCAGCAAGCAGACGCCGAGCGCTGCTATCGCGTGCTTGGGAAGCGGCTGGAAACATTTGGATTGGAGGTTGCCGCGGAGAAAACGAACCTGATTCGGTTCAGTCCGCGTGAGTGGAAGGCGAGCGGCGCCTTAGTGTTCCTGGGGTTTGAGTTTCGATGGGGGATGGGGCGCTGGCGTAAGCCGGTGCTCAAGCCACATCGTTACCCACAACTCTCCCCGTCGGCAGTGCGCTGGGCCTCCAACGCGAGCACGAAATCGGCAGCCCGCTGGAGTCCGATCCAGATCGTCTGGGGTCCGGGGAAGCCATCACG
>NZ_JBBWVD010000071.1:0-11458 GCF_041903745.1 Thiocapsa sp. C2-2m
TCGCTCACTGTACCTTGCCCCCTGCGGTTGACGAGGGGACAATTTCACCAGCTCAGCGGTTCTGTGTCCGGCCCCGACCTAGGTGCAGATCGCGGGATTCAGAGATGTGGGTAACGATGTGGGGTAAAATGGGTGAAGTGGCGAACAAGCGAGGCACTACCGTTTTGTTTGTCAGTCACAATATGTCTGCACTCGCGGAATGAACATGCAAGCTCCGTCGGAGTCAAGTCCGACCCACACAGGTCGATCACCGCAGGTGGGTCGGGCTTCAGCCCGACAAGCCCTTGCCCCGCGGCCCCCAAACGGCTAACCTACAGCCGCCGTATAATGCCTGAACAATTTGCCTCACGCCCATACCCTGAAAACGACAGGGTAGGTTGGTAGCGTTCCCGTAGCGCCGACGCAAGCCCGCCCCGGACCACAGGGCGAAGCCCCCGCGAGCGCCGCTCGCGCTCCCACGCTCCGAGCCTGTGCAAGAGTTCTTCGTAGGTTGGGCTGAGGAACGAAGCCCAACGATGAGGTCGCCCAACTGCGCGCCGAGATCCTGACGCAGAAAAACACCGGCGCGTCCCAGTGATCCCCGCATCGGGCGGCTTCGCATGCAGCGCGCCACCGTCCGCAGGACCAGCCCCGAACCCCGGCCCCCCAATGTGCGGCATCGCCGGAATCTTCGCCTACAAGGACTCAGCCGACGCTGTCGTGCGCACGGAGCTCCTGGCCATCCGCGACCACATGGCCGCCCGCGGTCCGGACGGCATGGGTGAATGGGAGGCGACCGACCATCGCATCACCCTCGCGCATCGACGTCTCTCAATCATCGATCTCTCCCCCGCTGCGGCATAGCCGATGTCCAGCTCCGACGGGAAGCTGGTGATCACCTTCAACGGCGAGATCTACATTTTCCGCGAGCTGCGCCGCGATCTCGAGACCGCCGGCCGCGTCTTCCGCACCCACAGCGATACCGAGGTTCTGCTGCATCTCTATGTCGAGCAAGGCCAGGCGAGGGTGCACGCACTGCGCGGCATGTTCGCCTTCGCGATCTGGGACGCCGAGCGCCGCCGTCTGTTCATGGCCCGCGACCCCTACGGCATCAAGCCGCTCTATTACTCGGACGTCGACGGCACGCTGCGTTTCGCCTCACAAGTGAAGGCCCTGCTGGCCGGCGGCGGTATCGCGACAGAGTACGACCCCGCCGGCAGCACGCTCACGGCCGACGCCAAGGGCGTCATGGAACCCAAGGTCTACCACTGCATCGCGCAGGTCTACGCAGACGCCGAAAAATAAGGCAGCCCAAGGCTCCCCGCCGATGCCCGGCAGATCATCCGCGACGCCTTGCTGGAGAGCGTCCGGCACCATCTGGTGGCGGACGTCCCGGTCGGCGCCTTCTTGTCCGCCGGCATCGACTCCGGCGCGCTCGTCGGGCTCATGCGCGATGCCGGCGCCAGTGATATCCAAACCCTGACACTCGCCTTCGAGGAGTTCGGGGGCCGTCACGACGACGAGGCCCCGCTCGCGGAACATGTCGCCCGCCGCTATGGCACCCGACACACCACGAGAACCATCACAGGCCAAGAGTTCCAAGCCGACCTGCCGCACATTCTCGCGGCCATGGACCAGCCCTCGATCGACGGGATCAACACCTGGTTCGTCTCCAAGGCCGCTCATGCGCTGGGACTCAAGGTCGCGATCTCGGGTCTCGTAGGCTGCGAGCTCGTCGGCAGCTACCCGGCCTTCACCGACGTCCCGCGCTGGGTCCGCTGGATGGGCCCCCCCCGGCACGCATCCCGAAGCTCGGCCGCACCCTCCGCCGCTTGGGCACCAAGCTGTAAAGCGGCAACCTTCCGGCGCATCGGCTGAAGGTTTCACCCAAAGCACTCGGCATGCTCGAATACGGCGGAACCTACCCCGGCGCCTACCTCCTTCGCCGAGGACTCTACATGCCAAGGAAGCTGGAACGATTGATGGGCAGAGACTGCGCAGAGCACGGCCTCCGGCGACTTGACCGACTCAGCCGGGTGCAAACTCAACTTGAGCCGCCCCCCGGCCGCCCATTTGCCCGGATCGCGACCCTTGAGTCGTCGCTCTACATGCGAAACCAACTGCCGCGCGATACCGACAGGGCCAGCATGGCGCACAGCCTGGAGATTCGCGTGCCGCTGGTCGATTCCACGACGGTCTCGGAGCGTGGGACAATACACCCCCCAGGCACCTCGTGAGGGAACGGGAAACAGCCCCGCGCTGTGACTGCCGGCACACTGATGTCCCCGGAGTCCACCCGACGCCCAGCCTGCCCCCATCGCAACGCGCCACCCGAATCCAGACCCACAGCCCGAGCTCCGACCGCACATGGACCAATACCTCGCTCATCTGACCGATTCCGAGAGCCCCATCGCCATCATCGGCCTTGGCTACGTCGGCCTGCCGCTCGCCGTGGAGCTCGCCAAACACCGCCCCGTGGTCGGCTTCGACATCAACCAAGCCTACATCGCCGAGCTGCGATCCGGCCGCGACGGCACACTCGAAGTTACCCCTGAAGACCTTGCCGCTGCCACGAACCATCTGGCCTACACCAGCGATCTGGAGGCCCTGCGCTCCTGCCGGATCTTCATCGTCACCGTGCCCACGCCGGTGGATGACTACAAACGGCCCGATCTCACGCCCCTGATCAAGGCGTCCGAAACCGTCGGCAAGGTGCTCAAACCCGGTGATCTAGTCATCTACGAATCCACCGTCTACCCCGGCTGCACTGAGGACGATTGCGCGCCCGTTCTGGAGGGACATTCCGGGCTTCGGTATCTTGCTTCCCCCTCTCCCCAGCCCTCCCCCGCGAGGGGGGAGGGAGCCCATCTCCCCTCTCCCCGCGCGGGGGAGGGGCAGGGGGAGAAGGGGCTTCAAACCAACATCTTCCACCTCGGCTACTTCCCCGAGCGAATCAACCCCGGCGACAAAGAGCACCGCCTAACCACCATCAAAAAGGTCACCAGCGGCTCCACGCCGGAGATCGCCGTGATCGTCGACGTCCTCTACAACGAGATCATTCTCGCCGGCACCCACCCGGCCAGCAGCATCCGCGTCGCCGAGGCCGCCAAGGTCATCGAGAACACCCAGCGCGATCTCAACATCGCCCTCATGAACGAGCTTTCGCTCATCTTCGACAAGCTCGGCATGGACACCCTCGAGGTGCTGGAAGCCGCCGGGAGCAAATGGAACTTCCTCCCCTTCCGCCCCGGCCTGGTCGGTGGCCACTGCATCGGTGTCGACCTCTATTACCTCACCCACAAGGCCGTCGCCATCGGCTACCACCCCGAGGTCATCCTCGCCGGGCGCCGCATCAACGACCGCATAGGCGCCCACGTCGCCGAGACCGTGGTCAAACGCATGCTCCAAAACGGCATCGGTGTGCGCAACAGCCGCATCCTCGTCCTCGGCCTCGCCTTCAAGGAAAACTGCCCGGACCTGCGCAAACCCGCGTCATCGACATCATCCTGGCACTGCGCGAGTACAACATCGCGGTGGACTGCTACGACCCCTGGATCGACCCTGCCGAGGCCAAGCACGAATACGGCCTCGAGTGTCTGTCCGAGGCCCCGCCGGCCGGCAGCTACGACGCCGTCATCCTCGCCGTCGCCCACCGCGACTTTGTCGAGACCGGCCCGACCGGGATTCGCCGATGGGCCAAGCCCAAGTCGATCCTCTACGATGTCAAATCCGTGCTGCCGTCATACCAGGTGGACGGCCGGCTTTAATTCGGGAAAAGAGTGGGAGTTGACCTTCCATTGATGCTCAACACGATATATCGGTAAGTCACCCATAGCTCTGCGAGAAATCCATCCTCATCACCGGCCGCACAGGTTCCTTCAATTCCAGTCAATTCCAGGGACCAATTCCAGGGACAGTTTACCTAATCCGGTTCCAGCAGCTCCAAGAGGTTCTGGGTATGAGACTCCCGTCGCGCTGCCTTCGGACCAGGCTTTTTTGCTTGAGCGGACGCCGGAGGCGTTGCTCCAGATCTTCGACAAAGGAATCCGGACCGAGCGGGCGGCCGTTGCCGGCATGCGCGTTTAGTACGTCGGCGATGTCCGGGGCGTCAGGCTCGCCGATGAAGCGATCCCAGTCGGAGATCAGCTCCAACAGCGGACGCACGCTGACGAGCTCATCGTCCACTCAGGCCAAATGGGCCCGGGCGCTCGACCACGGCCAGTCCTCCGGCCGTGCACAGAGCCGCGCACGGACGGGGTTCAGCTCCACAGACCTGGCAGCGGCGATGAGGTGCTGCTCGTCCATCACGAACGAGTGAAAACGCTCCTGCCAAAGATGCCCTCGCCAGCCTTCCCGGAAATTGATCATGCGCCTGTAGCGACGATGCGCCTCGCCCAGCGCGTCATGCAAACCGAGCTCATCGCCAGGGACCAGGATCAGGTGTACATGATTCGGCATGAGGCAGTAGACCAGAACCTGCGTGACGCACGCTCGACAGGACGTCGAGAGCAGTCGCCGATACTCGGCATAGTCCTCGTCGCAAAAAAAGGTCTGCTGGCGTCGATTACCGCGCTGGGTCACATGATGCGGAAGCCCCGGGACAACCACTCTTGGAAGTCTCGCCATCGGTCGGTCAATCCCTCGTCACAGAAAGCTCACTTTGTGTTCTAGCCGTTCCGTAGTATCTCGTCTAGGGTATTAAGTAAACTGTCCCCGGAACTCGCGGGCTCGGCAGCCGCCCCGGCCGTGCCGAGGATCGTCCATCCGCGACACGCCCCGCATCGAAGCCTAGATCCCCTTGTTTCTATAGCATGCCGTCTCGATTCGGCGGCGCCCCGATGCTGCCGTCCCGTGGGCTGTAGTGCCGTGCGAGCCATGCGGTGAGGCCCATCAGCCCGGGAAAGAGGACGCGCTCCGTGATGTTGGACTGATCGAGCTTGTCGCGTATCTCCCACTTGAGGTCTGCCGGGATAATGATCCGCCGGTAGAGTCGGGGCTGATCCGCCAACCAGGTGTCGAGCGGGACCCTGGGATCGGAGATGACCGAAAAGAAGGCGAACTGGTTGACGATCCGGTCGTCGATGGAGGGCGGCTCGAAGAAGAGGGCGAAGGGCGCTTCGCCGAGCGAGTCGAGCTCTGCCAGCGAGCGCACATCTTCGGACAACATCTCCACGGTGAAGACGTTGGCCCCCTCGAGGTCAAGCCGATGACGCAGACGCTGCGGGACCAACTGGTGCGTCAGGACATAGTTCACCGCCCAGATCGCGCCGTCGCGGTCGAATCGGTTCAGATCCGCGGTGGCAAAGTGCAAGGCGACGAACGGCGAATAGGTCCAGTCCATCAGCCGCGTCGGCAGCCCGTAGTGTTGCGCAACCGATAACCAGTGCCAGACGGAGTCCCGCTGCACGACGTTTCGGTGAGCGTATTTGCGGAAGTTGCGCAGCAGGTGCTTTTCGAGCGAGGGGTAATCGCCCCCGAGGCGTGTCAGGGTCGTGGCGAGGGGATAGGCTGCATCCGAGAGACCACGGAAGGCATAGCGCGAGCGGAAGCGCCCGATCTCCTCCACCCAGGAATCCGAGAAGAGCGCGTCCTGAAGCGCGTTCCAGCTCTCGACCCGAATGTCGACCATGACCCGAATCCTACGCAGCACAAGAAGCCCTCAGATTAACCCGGCTCCATGACGTTCACCTTGCGGCCGGAACCGAACGAGCCGGTCCGACCCGAATCCTTCATCCGGTCATCACAGAAGCGTAACGGCTCGATGCGAGCATGCCGAGGTTTTCAACCAACGGCCAGAGGATTCCCGTGCTATGCCTCCGGATCTGGAGCAGGGAGCGCTTGCACTGCCCCCTCGGGCGGACGGCGAGCCGGACGGGCCGCGGCGCCGGTCGCTTCCGGAACCGCAGGGCAGTGGAGAGCAGTCCGCATTGCCGTCGCCATTGCTCGCGACAGACCTTCGGACTTCCTTTTCGCCGGCTCCTTGGGCGGGACTTGAATCCATCGACATCTGGCGCTGGCCGCTCCCTGAGCAAACACGTCGCAGCGATCGGCTGCTGACACGCTTGGCGGGCACTTTGGCGCTGGGGCGGGTTGCCGAGGTCGATGCCTGGGATCGCGTGCATCCCGGCAACGACCCCTTTCTGCTTGTGGCCAACCACAGCTCCCGGCGTGAAGTGGTCCTGTTGACGGCGATCCTCCTGCTGGCTCGGGCCGGGCGGCCCGTCCGTTTCCTCGCGGATTGGAACTTCCGGCTCGTTCCGGGCGTCGGCCACCTCTACGCCCGCAGCGGGGTCATTACCCTGACAGGCAAGGCCGCCAAGCCGCGCATCCTGAATCGCCTCAAACCCTGGTTCGAGCCGCCGGTCCCCGGCCACCTCGCGGCCTTGCAGCATCTGAAGTGCGGCGGCTCCGTAGGGATCTTTCCGGAGGGCACAGTGAATCGAGACGGCAGTCGGCTGCTGCCGGGGCGCCGCGGGGCCGCACGGCTCTCGCTGCGGGCCGGGGTGCCGGTGGTCCCCGCGGGCATCCGCTTCGAACGGCAGGACATGCGCACCGGCCTGGTCGATACCTCCTCGCGCCTGACAATCCGATTCGGCGAGCCCATGATTCCGCCGTCCTCGCCGGGCCCGACCCCCTCCGGTACGGCCGTGAGCGATTGGCACGCGCATCTGATGTCGGCGGTCGCCGGGCTCTGCGGAAAGGACTGGCCCGGCAACCCGGCGAGCAGCGGCGGGTCACGTAAACCGGCCCCGGGATTCATCGAACGACGCAGCGGAGACACCCCATGTTGAGCACCATTCGGGTCGAGCGGATCCGGACGCCCGCGGATCGCCAGGCAGCCCTAAAGGTTCTGACAGCCACCTACCAGGACGAGAAACGCTGGGTCGAGCAGGCGGATTCTCAGATACCCGAGTCGGATCTGACGAACGAGCGGCTGTCCTGGTTCCTCGCGCGCCGCGGCGGCGCGCCGAGCGGGGTGCTGCGGATCCAGTACGAGCCGCCGGTCGATCAGTATCGCGCCTACGACATCCAGGTCCTGCGGCCTGGGCTCGATGTCGATGCCTTCCTGCGCTCCAACCGCTTGGCCGAGATCGGCCGCTTCGCCATCGTGCCCGAGCACCGGCGCAACCTGCTGATTGCCATGGCCTTGATGCGGGCCGCTACGCGCGAGACGGTCGAGCGGGGATTCACTCATTACATCACCGACGTCTTCGAGTCCGACCCCCACAGCCCCTACGGCTTTCACACCCGGGTGATGGGCTTCGACCCGGTCGCGACCCACGACCACGGGGAGTTGGCCTGCGCGAGCCGCCGCATCACCCTCATCCTCGACCTCAAGGCGGCGTACCAGCGTCTGCGTCGACGCAAGGCTTGGATTTTTAGGGCTCTGACTGCCGACTGGGATGAGGCGCTACATCGCCGCTTCGGCGTCTGAACGACGCCCCCCGGTTCGGGTGGAAGCCGAAAACGCTGCATCAGAACCCGCGGCGAAGTCCCGCGAGGGTTCGGCTCGCGACCGACTCTGTAGCGAACCTGCGTGCATATCCCGCAAGGGTGTGTATGAAGCCAGGTGTGGCGAGTGTGCAGGCCGCGTGACTGAGTTCCGAAAAGATATGCTCGTGGTCCATGAGGATAACCGAGCGCGAGCTTGGGAAAGCCGACGGCATCAAGGCGCCGGAAGGCTGTCGTCCTTGGAGCGCCGGGGCGAGCGACGAGGACACCACCGGGATCGACGAACGGGGTATGTACACAGATGGGTAGCCCGGGAACTTGAGAGGACCGTCATCTCCTTGTGGAGAGCACCGTTGAGGCACGCCGGTCAAGAGTCGGGCAAGGCGCGGTCGGGGTCATCGTCGCACCTGGGCAGCGAACCCGCGAGGGGACACAAACGCAAGCGATCGGGCATCCGGATCGGGTCTTCACAAGCATGATTCACCGCATGGACTTGGACCTTCTACGCGAGGCCTTCTACGAACGGCGTCGAGATGGCGCAGATTACCGGCGACTCATATCCGGAAGCTCTGCAAATCACCTCCATCCTTGGTCTCATAACAGCGTTTGCGGGCCTCGCTCGTAAGACCGTTGCGCCAGGCAAAGCCTGGAAGGAGGGGAAGATAGCGAACGGATAAGCCAATCGGAAACTCCTTTTTGCGACCCACCGGGTGCAAGTCCCGAGCCGGTAAGGAGTGGCCATCCACCGGAACCGAGTGTTGCGTGGTGCGGGAGCGATCCCGCCTGCGAAGCGTACACAGGGGGCGTGCAGGCCATGTGATGGAGCCCCGTCACTGATTCCAGCGGAGCCGACGTCTTCCGAACATCGGAAGGCAACAGTCTCGGCATCGCAACGGCCAGATGTCGAGACTCCGCCGGGGTCTGAGAGCAGGGCATGTCCGCACGGGTCGTCCAGGAACCTGGGAGCGCTCAGTGGTTCCTTGCCCGAGACGCGGCGCGGGCACCGCGGAAGAAGCCGCCCCGGCCTGTCGGCGCTGGTGCGGCCGACGGGAGCGAACAGGACCGACGGCAAGGTAGCGCCAAGCGAAGGTCACGACGTGCGGCGCGATGGCAACTGAGCAGTCAGAGTCGGCTGATAGTACCGTCGAGCGTGGGGAACGCACCCGAGCGGACCCACGGGAGGGAAGCGGCCGATCGGTTGAGACATCTTCTGAAGGGACGATGGCGTGAACATCGAGTCACCTGACCATCTGACCAGAACGACAGGAGATCGCGGCATGGGCTGAATGGTCCAACGGGTGTGCGACAGTTGTCGTGTAGCGAGCGCTCAACCGAGGAGCCGGATGCGGTAGTCCCGCACGTCCGGATCTGTGGGAGCCGCGGGTGGGAAACCACCAGCGGCCACCCGGTGCCACCCAAAGCATCAGTCGCTCGTGACACCTGCTCTGCGGTGTCACGCATGCCCCGTGGCGCTCTGCGCCACGTGCCACGATGGCCGGAGTTACGAGCAAGGCCGCACACACGCGAGGATCTTACCGGCGACCTGGAGTCGGTGGAGAGGATAGACGGAATCGAGGATTGGCAGTTCCGGCAGATCGTGGAGGCCGTCCTCACATTGCTCGTGACGGCCAACGCCAAGGTTGTTGGCGAGTTGGGAAGACCAGGAACAGACTCGGGTTTCTGGGCTATATCGGCAGATCGAGCTGATCGGTGTCGGCCAACTCTTCCCCCGGTCGGCCGGACGTGCCGGGCCAAGTGCGCCGACCGACCATCGTCGCGAGCTGCTTTTTGAAAGCGTTCACTGCGCAAGACGAAGCCAACGTTGGTAGCATCTCGAAGGCCGTTGAGTATGTCCCACCGATCGGTCGTTGTCCGGCGTGAACAGATGCCCCGATGACAGCAGGAAACCGTGGTCCGTCCCCGATTCTGCTCCGTCCCCGATTCTGCTCATTTCTCGCCGATGGGCAAGCCGACAGAATTGTCCGATACTGTCGCGCATGAAAGGAACGGAATTGATTCGGCGGGTTCAGCGATACGCCAAGGCTCATGGGCTCGCCTGCCACGTGGACCAGAAGCGCGGCAAAGGGAGCCATGTGACGCTTTATCTCGGTGAACGGCTAACCATCGTTCGCAACCCCGAGGATGAGCTGAAGACCGGCACCCTGTATGCAATGCTCAGGCAGCTTGGCTTGAGCCTCAGCGATCTGTGAGCGGAGCACCCGATGCAATTCATCTATCCAGCGACCCTGACGCCAGACCCCACCGGTGGCTTCGTGGTGACCTTTCGCGACTGGCCAGAGGCCATCACCCAGGGCGACACCCTTGAGGAGGCGCTTCTTGAGGCGGCCGACTGTCTGGAAGAGGCCGTCGCGGCGCGCATCGACGACCGAGGCGAGATTCCCGCGTCCTCGGCCCGTCTGCCCGACGAGCATCCCGTGGCGGTTCCGATCCAGACCGCGCTCAAGGCGGCGTTGTTCCTGGCCGTGGGCGAAACCGGGGTCGGGCCGACCGAGCTTGCGCGGCGGCTGGGGATCAACGAGAAGGAGGCGCGACGCCTGGTCGATCCCCGTCACGCCAGCAAAGCAGCGACGCTGGAGCGGGCCTTGCTCGCCGTGGGGCGACGTCTGGCGATCGAGGTCGAGAAGGCAGCGTGACACTAATGGGCGAGAGGCTGTGAAAAACCTCGGAGTCTCGGCGCAGGGCCTGAGGAGCGGTAAAACGCAAATACCGGGGACGGACCCTCAGGTATCCCCACGAATTCATCCTCCTCCGTGAGAATACCAGGGACAGACCACGGTTTCTGGGCTATATCGGCAGATCGAGCTGATCGGTGTCGGCCAACTCTTCCCGCGGTCGGCCGGACGTGCCGGGCCAAGTGCGCCGACCGAGCATCGTCGAGATCTGTTTATGAAAGCGTTTTCTGCCCAAGACGAAGCCACAGTTGGTCGCATCTCGAAGGACGTTGAGTATGTCCCACCGATCGGTCGTTGTCCCGCGGGAACGATGCCCCGATGATCGCAGGAAACCGTGGTCCGTCCCCTATTTCCCCCTCCTGTTTGTTAAATATTGGATAGGACTAAAAGGTGTCCGTCGCCTAACGTCAACCACAGCCCGCGCCAAACTGCGGCCTGAGCGAGAGCGAAGGCCGCAGTTTGGCGTCGGAGCTGGTGGGCTTGTTGGGCTTCAATTGCGTTACCTTTAAGCGAAGTGGGCGACTCGGACGGGTTTGGGAACAGAGAACGCTGCACGGTGGAGCTTGATTCTCTCGATTTCGTGCATCGTTTCGGCGGTCATGTAACTCTCGCCGCAGTGTGAGCAACTGACAACGGGAATATCCTCTATTACCAAGAGGTCGCTACCCTTCCCGAAGCTTCGAGTCACTTTTCGGACCACCGCCTCGGCAGCTCCGCAAATATCGCAAATTTGACTAGCCATAAATATCTCTGAAGACAGTGACGATTACGAGCTTGCCCGTTGGACCGAGTTTGACTACGGCAAAGGCGTTATCTCCGTCCAGTGTGGGTCCACGAATAAGCACTTTGGTTTCGGGCGGGTCCTTATCTCTCTGCCTTTCAACTACTTCTCCAGCGAGGATCAACCGCTCTACATCGAAGATAGTCAAACTGTCGTCGTCCATCTCTTCGGCCGCATGCACAGTAACGACATACTGATTCGTGCGCACGCATTCCCTGATTTGTCCGACAGTGGGCTTCATTTACGCGACGTGAATCTCTTCAGTAGCCCAACGACTAAGCTAACCGGCAGTTGACTTCAGTGCGGCTTTGCGGCAGAAAAGACGTGCTGAAGTCAAGTGTCCGGTTCAGCGAATTGTTGGACGAAGCCGCTACGCGGAGGAAGCCCGCGGTCGGCGTCAGCCTTAGAATGTCACCTCATGCCCTCGCTCGCGAGGGGTGTATTTTCCACATCATGGGGTTACGCCAGTATGTCCGTCTCCTGCGAAGAGCAATTCAAGCGCCACTACGAAGCCCATCTCAAGCACCTTCGACTCAAGGGCCTGCAGCCCAAA
>NZ_JBBWVD010000031.1:0-75365 GCF_041903745.1 Thiocapsa sp. C2-2m
CTTATAGCCCTATAGATAGAAGAAAATTCCCGTTATGTGTGCGATTTCAGTGGGAGTGAACTCAGTCGCCTTGGGTTTGAGTACCATTTGGGTGCCCTCGCATCGGGTTGTGAATACAGAACGATTCTAACATTTTCAGCGATTTATAATTGAAAAAACGCTAACTTAACGGCATTGGGTTCGCATCCCGTCCGAGGTCATCCAGCGCGTGATCGGTGACGCCATCAAGGACATCCTCTTTGGACATCTGTTTCCACCGCCCTTTATCGCCAGCGCTGAACGAACAGGTGCAGCGATTTTTCGGAAAGAACTTAACTTTGCACGCAATCGATTGCTGGAGCATGTCACTCAATCCGACAAAGACCTCAGCCCGATCGAATGGTTGTCGAAGGCGTATTAGGATTACGCGTTGCCGGTCAAGACCAATGTCGAGTTCACCCGGCAGATCGAAACGCTCGTCAAGCACAAGAGCTTTGTCGCACACAAGCACCCCGATTTATTGACCGACTTTGCCGACATCATCGGTGGCGAATACACGGTCACACGAAACGACGAATTATACTATATCCCGAATGGGAAGCGGATCCGTTTGTCCATGGATGAAAGCTCAAGCGCGGTTCGATCCCTGCTGGATGTAGGCTTTTATTTGGCTCACGTGGCGCAACCGGGCGATCTGCTCATTGTGGACGAGCCGGAGCTGAATCTTCATCCCGAGAATCAGAGAAAGGTGGCACGGCTTTTTGCCAGACTGCTGAACATCGGCGTCAAAGTCTTTATCACGACGCACAGCGATTACATCATCAAGGTCGTCAGCACAACCTACGGGTATGGAAGTTTGCGGAAATCGCCCAAGCACTGGACTCGAAGCCGAGGATCCGCGGTCTCCCTGCCGACACCATCGTCATCAAGATCGACTGCTTCCCTTCCCCTGACGCCTTGTTCGGTTGCCACAACGGGGAATGTAAACGTGCCGATTACGCCATCGTCGCTGCTTCGGAGAAAAAGGGGCGTATCCTTTACCTTGAGCTCAATCGGACCAAGGCGGTACCTTCAGACGTGGTCCAGCAGCTCCAAGGTGCCCGATGCGTCATGCTTTATTGCGAGCAGATCGCCTCGGCCCTTTGACCTACCTCGTCGGGGCCAACGGATCTGGCAAAAGCAACTTCGTTGACGCCTTGCACCTGGTACGGGATGCCTTGATGGGCTCGCTGGACAACGCCTTGAGCGAACGTGGCGGGTTGTCGGAGGTGCGTCGCCGATCGAGTGGCCATCCGACACATTGCGGGATGCGCCTGGAGTTTCGCTTGCGCGACGGGCGACCGGGTCACTATGCCTTCAATGTCGGTGCGCTCTCCGGGGGTGGATACGAGGTACAGACCGAGGAATGCGTGCTCGAAGGTGTCGGCAAGGGGCCTTACTTTCGACTCGAACGCGGTAAGTTGAAGGCCAGTAGCGAAGCCACCTTCCCCTCCGTGGCGTCTGATCGCTTGGCCCTGGTCAGTGCATCGGGCCTATCGGTGTTTCGCCCCGTCTTCGATGCTTTGACGGCCATGGGGTTCTACAACCTGAATCCGAAGCTGATCCGTGAGCTACAGAAACCCCAGGATGGGCGTTTGCTGAAGCCTGCGGGAGAGAATATCGCCAGTGTCATCGGTCATCTCGAGCGCACGGCACCGGATGCGCTGGGAGTCATCCAGGAATACCTGCAGATCGTCGTGCCGATGGTGCATGGTGTCGAGCGCAAGGCCATCGGTCCTATGGAAACCCTGGAGTTCCGCCAGGACATGGCCGGCGCCAAGCACCCCAGGCGATTTCTCGCCCAGAACATGTCGGACGGGACACTCCGCGCACTGGGCGTCTTGACGGCGCTGTTTCAGGGAAATCGGGACGACGCGCCAACGGTGATCGGCATCGAGGAGCCCGAGACGGCGCTCCATCCCGCTGCCTCGGCCGCGCTGCGGGAGGCCCTGCAACGGGCGTCGGAGAAGACGCAGGTGATCGTCACGAGCCATAGCCCGCACCTGCTCGATGACTTGAGTCTGTCCGCAGACGCCTTGCTTGCCGTCGTGTCTATTGCAGGCGAGACACGCATCGCCCCGCTCGACGAGGCTTCACGTTCCACGTTGAGTGATCAGCTTTTCACGGCTGGTGAGCTTCTACGACTTAACCAGCTGGCGCCCGACGCCGAGGTCCTCGCGGCCGAGGATCGGCGCCAGGCCGATCTGTTCGGCGATCCCAACACATGATGACTGTCGTCTCGATTGTCGAGGGGGACGGAGAAGTTGCAGCCCTGCCGATTCTGCTGCGCCGCATCTGCGCTTGGCTGACACCCGACGTTAACGCCGCCGTTTCCCAGCCGATCCGCGTCCGGCGCGATCGATTCTTGAACCGAGACGATGAGTTTCGTCGCCACCTGCTGTTGGCTGCCGCCAAAGCGGGCGACCAAGGCTGGATCTTGGTGCTGCTCGACGCCGATGATGACTGTCCGGCAGAGTTGGCGCTGCAGGTTCTGGAGCGTGCTCGCGCTGTTGTCCCGCACCGGTCCGTCTCGGTCGTGCTGGCCAATCGCGAGTATGAAGCATGGTTTCTTGCTGCGGCACCGTCCCTAAACGGGCAGCGCGGATTCGCGTTCGAGAGCCCACCCGATTTCGACCCCGAACGACCACGCAACGCGAAAGGCTGGCTTGGTGAACGGATAGCCGGCGGCAATTACCGAGAGACGACGGATCAACCTGCGTTCTCGGCGCTCATGGACCTTGAGCAAGCCTTCGATCTCAGCCGCTCCTTCAGAACGCTATGCGGCGAATGGGCGAAGCAGATGGGCCAAACCGATAACCGCTGAGCGGCTGCGCAACTCATCGACGACCTGGTCCGAACAGACCAATCAACGCCCGGCGACGGCAGCCACGCGCGGCCTGGTTGGCCCCGTGCAACACCCTTAGTAGCTCAGCACCTTCGGCAGGTCTTTCGCCTGCGCGATCCAGTCTTCGACTTGGGCCAGGGTGGGAGGACGCTGGGTGAGATCCTGCGCCGAGTTGGTCTCGAGAATCTTGGTATGTAGGTTGTCGGCGCGGCGGGTCGCGAGCTCCTTGACGGTATCGACCCCGGCATGCTCAAGGAGATCGGAGTAGACACCCGAGACGCCTTTGATCCGCGCAAGGTCCGCTCGGTTGGCGAGTGCGAGAATCTGCGGCGCGTCGCAGCCACACTCGGCGGCGAGCGACTTGCGTTGTGCCGGCGTCGCGGCGGCCGTAAGCAGGTGCTCGTTGTCACTGATGTTCTTGGCTTTGAGCGCCTCGACAATGGCGTCCGTAATCCCTTTCAACTCTTTGATGGATATACTCATTGGCAGCTCCTTTACGCTCTCGATGGTCTTCATTGGTCATTGCGATCCGCAATGCACGGCGGATTTTAAGGTGATTGCCGGGAAATATCATCCCGGCCGCCCGGGTGTTGGATACCCCTAAGAAAGCCGAAAGGCGCGGAACAGTCGGCGTTGGCTGCCATCTGACGCGGGGATGGCGATCCCTGACCGGTGTCGCGCCGTAGCGCGGATAGCGACCGAAATCGTCCCCCGTCTTTTTTGCTAAAAACAAAGCTGAAGCATTAATCCCTCGCCACATACATTGAAATCCGTCCGGATCGTCCGACGTATGCTTAGGCAACGAGCCAACGCCGGAGTCCTATCGAACGCGTCCTTCACACGCGTGCCGAAAGCTTGCGAGTCGTCTCGAAGCGACTGGCGGAGCTTCAACCACAATAAGATCACCATCGGAGCAAGTTAAAGATGAAACGACTGACCATAGCCTCGGGCCTTTGCCTTCTCGCGATCGGCGCGCCGCACGCGGACGAGCGGTACGCGCAACAGAAGGTCGTCTACCATCTCAACGTCGACGATGCAGCGACTCAAATCGCCGCACTACGCAACATTCAAAACCACATCGATGCGGTGGGGGTCGACAATATCGAAGTGAAGGTGGTCATGCACGGCGACGGCATCTCGTTACTCGTCGAGCCCGACGCCTTGGCAGACACCAAAATGAAGGCCGCCAACGCCGATGCGGACATGGCGGCTCGGATCGACGGGTTGAAGCAGCAAGGTGTCGCCTTCGAGGTCTGCGCCAATACACTGAAGGGCCGCGAAGTCGAGATGGATGAGATGTACGACGTGAGCGAGGCCGACATCGTGCCGAGCGGCGTGGCCGAGTTGTCTCGGCTCCAGCAGCAAGGGTATACCTACATCAAACCCTGAGCCTCGAGGTGCACCGCGAATCCTGTTTCGACGAGCTTCGCGGGACCCAAGACCACAGCCGAAGTTCGGGGTCGGGGTCGGGGTCGGGTCTTGACTTTTGCCAAGACCCGAACCTGTTCCTTCCGATCGGGCAAGTCTTAGGTGATTTCCGCAAACTTCCATACCCGTAGGTTGTGCTGACGATAGGAGGCACAACTTGCGCCGACGGTTGGTTGTGCCTCGCGCGGCTCGGCACAACCTACGCCTGTTCCTTCCGATCGGGCAAGTCTTAGCGGTAGCAGTCGCGCCATTCGAGCTTGGTCCGGTTCTTCACGTTCTTCGCTTCGCCGCTGTTGTTCCTTTCTGCCTGTCAGCCCCTGCTTGTCGATCAGGATCAGCCGGCGGTCGGTGAAGAGGACGGCATTGCGTACACCGGAAGGCGTGCTCGATCTGCTCGCCGTTGCCCAAGATCTTCGCGTAATCGCCAGAACAATCACTTGCACAGCCGCATCCAGATTGTTCGAAGAGAATTGGGTAATGACATGCTCTGAGGTGTCGGAACGCACTTCGGCGGGGTTTGGGAGGAGATTGCAGGCGCAGCGGGCAGGCGTGAGATCAGGGGCGACGGCACCATCTGTGGCAGAGCATGGCGGTTACCAGGAGACGCGCTGATCTAACTTGACGTCAGGCTCGGGCTGGCCGCGGAGGTCGCAGTCCGGCATCGGCTCGGGAGCATCCTCCAGGTGGGCGGTCCGCGGGCGGGCGCGATTGGCGGCGCGCGTGACGGCTCACCGAGAGCCACGAGAGCTCGCTCGATGGGTGTAGTCTGGGTGACGCAGGCAGCGCTCTGCTCGGCGTCTTCAACGTTTAGCCTAAGAAAGTAGTTGAACCGCAAAGGACGCATTGGGTTTCAATGCCTTGCTTCAGTGACGCTACTCACCCAAAGGGTAAACGTCGTTCGTATTTCAAATTATTGTTTTCCTATGCGTCCTTTGCGCAGTTGCGGTTCTAAATGCCGGATTTAGGTTTAGCCGCCCGCGCAGCATCGAAGCCCGGCGTCCGCTGTCCGGATGCTTGCCCTGAGTGGTGCCGTTTCGGCCGAGGGCCGGAATGCGTCCGGAACGGTCGCTAAGGACCAAGCACCGAGCGGCAGGTCCAGGTCGGGTCGGGACCTTGTTCCCCACCTCTCAGCCGGTATCGTAACGCAGTAAGAAAGCCATCGGGTGAGCAAATCTTGGACATTCGTGACGAGAGCCGGTTGGAAACAAACGTTTCAAATCCGGCTCGAAGATTCGGGGCCTGCCCTTGATACGCATTGGCCGCGACTGTCACGACTCTCCCGCCCGACTCTTATGTACCTGACGAATCTCGTCGTTGCGTCGCTCGATCTCGCGCCTGAGCTCCCGCCGCAGGGCCGCGCTCTCTTAGCGGCGACGCTCGTTCGGCGTCTCGACCTGCAGCGTGGGCACCTTCACGGGACGCCCTTGGTCGTCGACCGCGACCATCGTGAAATAGGAGGTCATGGCATGGCGGGTGGTCTTGTGGATGATCTCCTCGGCGATCACCCGGATCCCGACCTCCATCGAGGTGTTGCCCGTGTAGTTGACCGAGGCCAGGCAGGTGACGAGCTCGCCCACGCGCAGCGGCTGCCGAAAGAAGACCTGGTCCACCGATAGGGTGACCACGTCGTTGTTCGAGTAGCGCGCGGCGCAGGCATAGGCGACCTGGTCGAGCAACCGCAGGGTCGCACCCCGTGAACATGGCCTGAAAAATTAGCCATGTCCGGGGTCATCAGAAGGGTCATGGTCAAGGTCTTGTGTAGTGGTTCCATGCAAAAGCCGCTTGGCGCTTGATGAATCCGCTAGTATCGTGAGTATCGCCGTCGGCGCACGGCGCGAGCGCGGAGTTTACGGCCTGTCGCATCGGGCGACAGCGCTTGCGGCGCAGGACGGCCGATGCAGGCGCTTGAGGATAGACCGCGCGGTCGACTTTAACACCGACGCGATCGCCTGCGGCTCCGATACCCCAATCCCGGCAGGATTCATCATGATGCGTGTCCCCGGACGCCTTTCGTTTGTGCCCCTCATGGGTCTTTTTGCTCTGCTCGTGCCGGGCCTCACGCTCGCGAGCGAGTCCGGGCAGTGGATCGACTTGACCTCGCATAGCGTCGGCTATGCGGCCCTGATCATCTTCGCCATCGCCTATGCGTTGGTGATGGCCGAGGAGTTCCTGCACCTGCGCAAGTCCAAGCCGGTCATCATCGCGGCCGGCCTCATCTGGGCGCTGATCGCTTACGTCTATTCGCAGAACGGTCTCACCCACGAGGCCGAAGTGGCGGTGCGGCACAACCTGCTCGAATACTCGGAGCTGATGCTCTTCCTGCTGGTCGCCATGACCTACATCAATGCGATGCAGGAGCGAAAGGTGTTCGATGCCTTGCGCTCCTGGTTGATCCGCAAGGGCTTCGGTCTACGTGCGCTCTTCTGGATGACGGGCGGACTGGCGTTCTGCATCTCGCCGGTCGCGGACAACCTGACCACGGCGCTCTTGATGTGCGCAGTCGTGATGGCGGTCGGCGGCGAAAATACCCGTTTCGTAACACTGGCCTGCATCAACATCGTGGTCGCAGCCAACGCGGGCGGGGCCTTCAGCCCATTCGGCGACATCACGACGCTGATGGTCTGGCAGAAGGGCATCATCGATTTCTTCGGCTTCTTCGATCTTTTTATTCCGGCGCTGGTGAATTTCCTGATACCCGCTCTCTTCATGCACCACGCCGTGCCCGACACCAAGCCCGAAACGGTGCCGACGAAACCGACTCGACGGGTATCGTTCTCGAACCACCGAGCAGCCGACACGAAGGCCGAAACGGCAGCGGTGGACATCCACATGCGACGCGGCGCCAGGCGCATCATCCTGCTTTTCCTGCTGACGATCGCAACAGCGGTCGCCTTCCACAACTTCCTGCACCTACCACCGGTCATCGGCATGCTGACCGGGCTCGGATATCTGCAATTCTTCGGCTTTTACCTGCGGATGAGCCATCACGGCTGGCAGCAGCGCAACGTCGAGCGCGCGAATCTGATCGGCGACATCACGCCCTTCGATGTCTTCAACAAGGTCGCGCGCGCCGAGTGGGACACCCTGCTGTTCTTCTACGGGGTCGTGCTCTGTGTCGGCGGTCTCGGGTTCATCGGCTATCTGGGCATGGCCTCGGATGTGATGTATGAGCAATGGGGACCGATCCCGGCCAACGTCGCCATCGGCCTCATGTCCGCGGTGATCGACAACATCCCGGTCATGTTCGCGGTCCTCACTATGAACCCGGACATGGACCAGACCCAGTGGCTCCTGGTCACCCTGACCGCCGGGGTCGGCGGATCCCTGCTGTCGATCGGGTCGGCCGCCGGGGTCGCTCTGATGGGACAAGCCCGCGGCGTCTATACCTTCTTCGCGCATCTGCGATGGACGCCCGAGATCGCCTTGGGGTACTTCGCGAGCATCGTCGTGCATTTGTGGCTCAATGGCTGACGGCCGGCTGCCGCGGCGCTCGCGCCCTTGAGGCGATGGTGGCGAGGGCGTCGGTTTGCCGTCTCGAGCCTTCTGATCGCGCTCACCGTAACCGGCGCTTGGGTGATCGAGCGTTGGGGACCGGGTCTGATCCCGGTCGACTGGTCATTTGCCGGGTCGGGTCGACTCTGCGCAATGGATCAGGTGCTGGATGGAGATTCGCTCCGGCTGACCTGCGGCGGCAAGTCCGTCGAAGTTCGCCTGTACTGTATCGACGCGCCCGAGAAGGGCCAAAAGCCTTGGGGCAATCGGTCGCGGGCGCACCTCAAGCGACTCGCTACGGATCGGGTCGAGATGCGGCCCATCGAGACCGACCGCTTCGGGCGGACGGTGGCCGAGGTGTACACCGCCAAGGGTGAGCGACTCTCGCTGAACCTCGAGCAGGTCAAGCAGGGGCAGGCTGCGGTCTATCCTCGCTATTGCGAGGAGTCGCGATTCTTCCGAGCGGAGCGTAAGGCGCGTGCTGCCGAGTTGGGGATTTGGGGCACCCAAGGGGAACACCAGACGCCGTGGACCTTCCGACATCGGCGTTGAGGCTTC
Organism: Thiocapsa sp. C2-2m; assembly: GCF_041903745.1. Classification (NCBI taxonomy): domain Bacteria; kingdom Pseudomonadati; phylum Pseudomonadota; class Gammaproteobacteria; order Chromatiales; family Chromatiaceae; genus Thiocapsa; species Thiocapsa sp. C2-2m. Next base: position 8,342 of record NZ_JBBWVD010000031.1, read on the forward strand.
GCACTCGTGGGATCCCTCACCCGCCGCGCGACCCCGGCCTGCGTCTCGCCGCCGTCGCCGGACCGGCGGCCTTTTCCTTGGGCTGCTGCCCTCAGGGCCATCGTGCCTGCCCTCGGCCGATCAGGCCCTCAGCATCCGCCCCGTCCGCCCGTCGCGGATACAGGACGGCTGATCCGAGCCGACACAGACCCCGGCGAGGATCAGGTCCGGCGACTCGTCGAGCGCGAGCCGAACCTGCAAGGCCGTTCTCGCCGGTCGTCGGGTGGCCTGATTCGCGCTCGTGGAGACAATGGCGCCGCCGTAGGCGCGGCAAAGCGCGGCGGCGAGTGGATGTCGCGTGACCCGAACTGCAAGGGTGTCGAAACGCCCGGTGAGCCAACCCGGTGTCTCGGACCGCGCCGGCAGCAACCAGGTGTTCGGACCCGGCCAGCTTGCTCGGATCTCCGCCATCCGATCGGCGGCGAGCGGCAGGACGAAGGGTTCGAGCTGACTCGGATCCGCTGCGATCAGGATCAACCCCTTGGCGACATCACGGCGCTTCATGCTCAGAATCCGCGCGACCGCATCGCCGTCGCGGGGATCGCAACCCAAGCCGAACACGGCCTCGGTCGGATAAGCGACCACACCACCTCCCGCGATGATGCGGGCGGCACACCGAAGCCGCTGACTCGGAAGAGAAGGTGGGTTCATCGGGGAACCAAGGGGAGCGCCGGGACTCCCACGGAAGCATCGGAGGCTCGCGCAGGGTCAGGGTTGCAAGTCGATTGTCGGCACGCATTGCCGGATCGCAACAAATCCAGGGCCCGGGAACGGGTATACTGTATCGGTTTCCGCTGACGGTTACCGATGCAGGAGCGGCCGGGCCATTCAGACGAATCCATCGGGGTCAGCCTCGACATTCCCGCACCCTCGGCGAAGCTCGGCAGGTGCCCGATCCTTTTTCCCCTTTCACTTACCGGAGTTGAATTCATGACCCTGATCAAAAATGTTGGCAAGACCGACCGTAACATCCGACTGGCTGCCGGCGGCGTCCTGGTGTTCCTGGGCATCGTCAACAGCACGGTGCTCTTCTCGATTATCGGCTTGGTCGTACTCGCGACCGGCGCGATCGGCACCTGCCCCGCGTACATGCCGCTGAAGATCAACACGAACAAGGACGACAAGGCCTGATCCACGCCGCAGTAACCGCCCCGCCGGTCACGCGCCTCACCAAGGCCATGATCGTCGGGGCGGACTCAGGCCGGACGCTCGAACAGATAGTGGCTCACATACCACTCCTGCCCCCTTCGATATCCGAACAGCTCCGCGCAGGCCATGAAGAAGAGCCGCCAGCGCATCCACCAGACCCCTGCTTGATCGCTGCCGTAGGTCTCTTCGAGGATCGGCCAAATCCGGTCGCGCCCGGCATCCATCCGCTCCAACCAGGCATTTAGCGTGCGCTCGTAATGCCGGCCATCCCAGCGCCAGCGTGTCACCAGCTTGAGATCCTCCTGAAAGTGCAGCGGCAGATCGTCGCTCGGCATGATACCGCCTGCGAAGAAATAATGACTCATCCAGTCGCTCGGGCCGACGTCCTCGAAGGGATAGGGGTGCTCTCGATGGACGAAGATGTGCATCAGGAGGCGCCCGCCAGGCCTCAGCCAGTCATGCACCCGCGCGTACAGCTTGCGATGGTTGCGCATGTGCTCGAACATCTCCAGCGAAACGACTCGGTCGTACGGGCCGTCGGCCTGAAAATCGTTCATGTCCGCCGTGACAATCTCCAGGTTCGTCAGACCCCGTCGGTCCCGCTGCGCCTCGATGAAGGCGCGTTGCCCGCTTGAGTTCGACACGCCGGTGATCCGGGAGCTCGGAAACCGCTCGGCCAGATAAAGACTCAAGGCGCCCCAGCCGCATCCCAGCTCCAACACCCGATCGCCGTCTTGAATGCCGGCCCGTTCGGCCGTGATCGCCAAAGACGCCTCCTCCGCCTCTTCGAGAGACTTGATGCTCTCGGGCCAGTAACAGGAGCTGTATTTGCGACGCGGCCCCAACACCAGATCGAAGAAGGCGGCCGGCAGCTCGTAGTGCTGCTCGTTCGCCCGCTCCGGGACGTCCGCGATCGGAGAGGCGTCCATCATGGCAATAAAGTCGCGCTTCTCGCGCATCGCCGCCTCGCAATCCTCCGTCGGCAAGGTCGCCAGGCGTCCGCGCAGCAAGGCACGAATGCCGCTGCGCGTCACGCTGTCGGGGATCTTGCCTTGCTCGACCCAGCGGATTGCCGTTTCGGTTGCACTCACCATCATCGTTTCCTCGTTCGTTCCGTCATACCGCGGTGTCCCGGAGGTATTGGCGAGTAACCTCGAGGGCAAGACGGCCCGGCGCACAAGTCCCGACGCGCAGGCCCGCAGCTACCGCGGCGGCAACTGCTCCAACGCAAGCTTCAATGCAGACTCGCGATCCTCGACCCACCGATCCTCGCGCATGGCGCCACGCAGACCCAGGTGCTCCAGACGTTCGCGTGGCTGGCCGTGCACACCGGCCATGTAGACCGCGTGACCTTGCGAGAGCGCATCGCGTACCGTCGACTCCACCGCAACGGCGGTCGTGACCCCCATGTGCGGGACTTGACTCAGATCAATGACGACCGCCTGTGCGCCTTCTAGCTTGGGACTCTGACGACTGATGGCGGCAGCGGCACCGAAGACCAGCGGGCCGCTAAGGTAGAGGATCTTCACCCGACCGCGCCCTTGAGCGAGCAGCGAGCGCTCCTCGCACGACAGACCCGCGCAGGGCGCCTCGTCTTGCTTGCGCCGTGCAGGGAGAACACAGACTGACTCCTCCTGCAGGTCGGCAAGACGTCGAATGGTGAGGACATTGGCGACGAAGAGGCCGATCGCCACGGCGGTGATCAGGTCCACGAACACCGTCATCAGAATCACGCCGTAGGTAATCAAAGCCCCTTTCATCGACACGCGGTGGGCGCGGGCGAGAAAGCTCCAGTCGATGATGTCGATACCGACCTTCACGGCGATGCCCGCAAGCACCGCCAACGGGATGTTCGCGGTCAGTGCACCCGCCCAAATCACCACCACGGCTAGGATCGCCGCCCGAGTCAGACCCGAAAGTGCGGACCGTCCGCCGGCTTGGATATTCACAACTGTCCCCATGGTCGCCCCGGCGCCCGGCAGACCGCCGAAGAGGCCCGATGCCAGGTTGCCGACACCCTGCCCGAGCAACTCCTTGTCCGAGTCGATCTGCTTGCGGGTCAAGCTGCCTGCGATCACCGAGGTCAGCAGGGCATCCACCGAGCCGAGCATCGCCAAGACGACCGCGTCGATCAGGATGGTCTGCCATTGGTCCAGGGTAAACACCGGAAGCTGCAACGATGGAAGACCGGAGGGAATCTCCCCAATGCGACGTATATCCTGGTCGCCCAGCCACCAGACGGCAATCAACGTGCCCACAACCAGCGCCACCAGCTGAGGCGGCAGGATGCGCTTGATGCGTGCGGGCATCAGGAGCAGGATCGCGAGGGTCAGACCCGCAAGGATCGCCTCCTGCGGATCGATTGCACGAATCATCTCGGGCAGGGCCTGCAGGGTCCCGATTACCCCGCCACCCGGCGCTGCCTGACCGATGAGTCCCGGCAGCTGCAGGATGATCAGGATGATCCCGATCCCCGACATGAATCCGGAGATCACCGTGAAGGGCATCATGGTGACATAGCGGCCGAGCTTCATCGCACCGAACGCCATCTGGAACAGGCCCGCGAGCATGACGACCGTGAACGCCATCGCCATGCCCTGCTCCGGGTTGGCGGCGATCAGCGAGGCGATGACCGCGGTGAAGACCACGGTCATCGGGCCGGTCGGCTCGGAGATGAGCGTCGGTGTGCCCCCGAACAGCGCCGCGAACAGACCGACCAAGACGGCGCCGTAAAGACCGGCCTCGGCACCGGCGCCCGAGGCGACGCCGAACGCGAGCGCCATCGGAAGCGCGACGACGGCGGCGGTCACGCCACCGAAGAGGTCCCCGCGAAGATTGTCGAAACGGATCTCGTTGAGTACACGCATGCACTACTCCGAAGTCATCAACTGTAGACGAAAGTTAGTATCCGGCCCGAGTGAGTTAAGCGATAATCGAAGTTTCTCAAGCGCTATATCGAGAAAGATCTATGATTCGCGGAGGACTAATCGATTACCCTATCATCAACAGGCAATAAACTGCATTCCGCATCGGGGTCAAGTTATCGCCGAAACATATAGACTATCGTCGATGCGATTGATAGAGATTATTGAATATCTTCTATACCTCGCCCTAGAGTAAGGTTACACCCAGAGTTCGAAACAGCCTCCGCAGGCGAGGCGGATCAGGCACAGACCACAGGAGCTGACCATGAGCGTGAAGACCTACGATGCCGGTGTGAAAGAATACCGGGCCATGTACTGGACACCGGACTATGTCCCCCTCGACACCGACCTCTTGGCCTGTTTCAAATGCACCGGGCAGCCCGGTGTTCCGCGCGAAGAGGTCGCCGCCGCCGTCGCCGCGGAGTCCTCGACCGGGACCTGGAGTACGGTGTGGTCGGAGCTCCTGACCGATCTCGAGTTCTACAAGGGTCGCGCCTATCGCATCGAAGACGTGCCCGGCGACAAGGAGGCCTTTTACGCCTTCATCGCCTACCCAATCGATTTGTTCGAAGAAGGCTCGGTTGTCAACGTCCTGACCTCGCTCGTCGGCAACGTGTTCGGATTCAAGGCGCTGCGTCATCTGCGCCTGGAGGATATCCGTTTCCCCATCGCCTACGTCAAGACCTGCATGGGACCGCCGAGCGGCATCCAGGTCGAGCGTGACAAGCTCAACAAGTACGGCCGGCCGATGCTCGGCGCCACGATCAAGCCGAAACTCGGCCTCTCGGCCAAGAACTACGGACGCGCGGTCTACGAGTGTCTGCGCGGCGGCCTCGACTTGACCAAGGACGACGAAAACGTCAACTCTCAGCCCTTCATGCGGTGGCAAAATCGATTCGAGTTTGTCGCCGAGGCCGTCTCCGCGGCGCAGGCCGAGACCGGTGAGCGCAAGGGCCACTATCTGAACGTCACCGCCCCGGACCCGGAGCAGATGTACGAGCGTGCCGAGTTCGCCAAGGAGCTGGGCCAGCCGATCATCATGCACGACTTCCTCACCGGCGGTTTCACCGCCAACACCGGTTTGGCCAAGTGGTGCCGCAAGAACGGCGTGCTGCTGCACATCCATCGCGCGATGCACGCGGTCATCGACCGTCATCCCAAGCACGGCATCCACTTCCGGGTACTGGCCAAGTGCCTGCGCCTGTCGGGCGGCGACCATCTGCATACCGGCACGGTGGTGGGTAAGCTTGAGGGTGACCGCGGCTCCACGCTCGGCTTCGTCGACCTGCTGCGCGAATCCTTCATCCCCGAAGACCGCGCCCGCGGCATCTTTTTCGATCAGGATTGGGGCTCCATGCCCGGCGTCTTCGCGGTCGCCTCCGGCGGCATCCATGTGTGGCACATGCCGGCACTGGTGACCATCTTCGGCGACGACTCGGTCCTGCAGTTCGGCGGCGGTACCCAGGGGCACCCCTGGGGCAACGCGGCCGGTGCGGCGGCCAACCGTGTAGCGCTCGAAGCCTGCGTGAAGGCCCGTAACGAAGGTCGCGAGCTCGAGAAGGAAGCGCGCGAGATCATGGCTGGCGCGGCCAAGCACAGCCCCGAGCTAGCGATCGCGATGGAGACCTGGAAAGAGATCAAGTTCGAGTTCGACACGGTCGACAAGCTCGACGTGGGGTGAGGGCAAGCCTCCGACCCCGGTTATCAGCGAGCATCTATTAGCTGTCAGCGATCAGCTGTCAGCTACCAGCAAGTCGATGCCGGGTGGAGTCCTTCTCGCCGCGTTGAGATTCGCTCCGCGACATCGACGCGGCAGACTAGGAGCCAAACCCTGGGCTAGGCGGAGCCTCAGGCTGATAGCTGATAGCTGACGCATCCGAACCACTCACTCGAACCCAACGCATTCGCACAACGAGGACCGAAATCATGCCTTTCCAAAGCACCACGGGCGACTATCAGACCAAATACACCCTAGAGACCTTCGGTTTCCTGCCGCCGATGACCCAAGAGGAGATCTTCGATCAGATCGCCTACATCATTGCTCAGGGTTGGACTCCGGGCATCGAGCATATCCATCCCGCGAAGTCCATGAACCACTACTGGACGATGTGGAAGCTGCCCTTCTTCGGCGTGACCGATCTAGCCCAGGTGGTGAGCGAGCTCGAGGCGTGCCATCGCTCTTATCCGGATCACCATGTCCGGGTGACAGGCTACGACAACTACACCCAGAGCCAGGGCTCCTGCTTCGTGGTATTCGAGGGTCGCGGCTGATCGCAAGGTCCACGGCAGTCGAGGTCGAGCGTTGCTTGTAGGCATCGCCCGACCGTACGGTGCCGAGCACCCGAGATCCAGTGTTTCAACACCGAGCGGGCGGCGCGATCGCCGAGCCGGTGATGCGAACGGAGTCAGGGATCCGTCCCTCCGTCGCGGTTACTGCTCACGCGCTCCACGTCCAAGGGAACGACCATGCCCAGCAAAGCGAATCTGAGATCGAGCGGCCGCGAGGCGGCCTTGGCACGTCGCCGTGCCTTGTCCACTCAGGGCAAGCGAACCACCGCTGCCGTCGGAGCGGCGGAACGCAGCCGCACGCCCGACGTCGCCGCGGTGCGTCGCCCTGTGCCATCGCAGCCGCAGTCTGCTCCGGCTGCCACGGCGGAATCGGTGTCGAGCAGCGGCTGGAGCGGTGGCGCATCGACTCCTTCAGCGACCAGGGTCACCTCGCCCGTTCGGCGCGTTCAGGCTCCGGTGTCTCCGTCCGGCTCCAGTCGCGCGGAGGCCAGGGCTCGGCGCGAAGCGCTGTCGAAGGCCGGCAAGCGGGCGGATCGCAGGGCGGATCGCACACGCGCCCCTGCAGCGAAAATGCCGACCAAGGTCGTTCGCGAGGACAGGCCGGACTGCGGCTGTGGCTGCGGCGGGAACCCGGAGACGACAGGCGAGCGCGGCTCGATGGCGGACGCGGCGCGTCTCTCGTCGGATCGCCGTGGCGCGTCTTCACACGGCAGCACGACTAATGGGTCGCGACGCAACGGCAAGCGGATCACCGCCGTCAAGCCCACGGGGCGCATGCTGGCGCTCGCCCGACGCTCCGCCACCTCCGGGCGCGGCAAGGCCGCGGTCAATACGCCGGCCACCACGGCGAGTCTCGCACGGCAGGCGAACCCGCAGCTGTCCGGGCGCGATCTGGCCCAGACCGTCCGCGCCCATCGCAGTGCCGCAGGCTCGGCTGGGACGCGCAAGGTCCAAGCCACGGGCCGGGTCAGGCCCGGGCGCGAGCGTCCGGTCGGTGGGGCCGAAGATCAGCCCTGGAAGGTCGGTCTGAGCGAGACCGCGCAAGGTCAATTCGTGACCGGCACCCGGGTCGGGCGCAGTCGCTCGGTGACGGGCGACGAGCCGAGCGTCTGTCGCGAGGTCACGGGTACCGAATATATGGGCGCTGAGATCTTCCGCGAGTTCTGCCAGGCCGAGCCACCCAAACAGGCCCCGAAGGTTCACGTCACCACGACAAGTCACGGCAACGCCGTGACCGGCAACGAGGTGGGGCGGTCGACCCGGGTGACGGGCGACGAGCCCGGGACTTGCAAGAGCGTGACCGGTACGGAATATCTGTCGGCCGAGCAGGCAAGCGCATTCTGCGGGACTCAGTTGACGCCGAACCCGCGTCAGACCGGGCGGACCCAAACCACCGGTGGTCGTGCCGTCTCGGGCGTCCTCCCGGGGCTCTCGGCAAAGGTCACGGGCAACGAGCACGGCGCGGGGATCCAGCCGACCGGCAGCCAGTACATGTCCTCGGCCAACGGCGAACTGCCCGATCTGAAGAAGGCGCCGCCGAAGGTCAACCTGACGCAGACACTCGGCGGCGGTTCCGTGACCGGCACCCGGGTCGGTCGCAGTGCGAAGCTGACCGGCGACGAGCCCGGCAGCTGTCGGCTGGTGACCGGCGACGAGTATGTCGGCGCCGAGCAGTACAAAGAGTTCTGCGGCATCCAGCCGGCCCCGATGGAGGCACCGAAGGTCGGGCTGTCCTCGACACGAAAGGGGCTGTCGGTCTCCGGCACCCAGACCGGGCGCTCGGGTCGGGTCACGGGTGACGAGCCCGGCACCTGCAAGGCGGTCACCGGCACGCCCTATGCGGGGCTGGAGCAGACGGCGACCTATTGCGCCCCCGAGCAGCAGCGCCTGATCGCAGAGCGGATGCGCCCGATGGCAGCGGCAATGGCAGCGCGAATGACCGGCATCCGGCCGGGGATCGGCGGGGCCATGACGGGTGCGTCCAGGGGTGCTTGCGAGGAGATCAGCGGGACTCCCTACATCGGGATCGACCAAATCGAGGAGACCTGCGGAAGCGGTGCCCTGCCCGGTCACAGCGATTTCCCCCAACCGCTGCCACAGCCGATCGAGGCTGCGCCCTGGCAGAGTTTCAGCGTCGCGTCGCCGGCACGCCAGGCGTTTCAGCCAAGTCAAGGAACCGGTGTGACGGGCACCCTCTATGAGCAGGAGGGGCGGATTACCGGCCCTTTTGGGATGGGCACGGGCAAGATCACGGGCACTGAGCAGTTTCGCTTCGACCGTGTCTCGTCCGTGCCGGAAAACCTCCTACAGATGGCGACTACCGAGACGGCGGAATCCGACACGGCTCCGGCAGCGGTCCGCTCCCGCGTGACGGGCGAGGGCCAATCCGCCGGGAAAAAGATCACGGGTGACGATTGGGAGCGTGGCGAGCGTGTCACCGGGACCGAGGGACCCTCGGCACGGCGCCGCAACCCGACCCGCCCGGGCCCGATGGCCGCGATGGCCGCTGTCAAGCCCAAACGCAACGAGGAGCTTCCGGCGCCGGTGAGTCGTGTAACCGGGGCCAGCGGCAACACGGACCGCGGGTCGCTCATCACCTACTCGGGTGGAGCGCGGGGCTGAGCCCCGCACGAGCGACCGGCACGAGGGATCGGGTCTGCCCGACCGAGCCGAATGCAAGCCAACACCGGAACCTGACGAGACAACGAGGTCATGTCGAGCCAACGCCGTCCAACCCGAGCGAGCCTGATCTGGACATCCGCACCCGCACCCGCCGCGACGGCCTACCGGCCGCGCGCGCGAGGCGAGTCCGGGTCCGGTGCGCCCGCAGCGACGCCGGAGCCGGTGACGGCCGAATCGGCTAGGCCGACACCGGCCACGACCGAGCAGGCGACAAAGGCTCGGGGGCAGCGGATTCGGCCGCGGCCTCCGTCTCGAGCAGCCGGTGCCGATGCCGCCAAGCGCACGGCAGGCCAGACCAAGCGGGCCGTCGTTGCGGCAGCGGAGTCCCGACAGGCTCGGGGTCCGAACGGACAACACCCGCTGACCGACCATGAGGGCAACGCGAGGCTGCAGCGTTACGAGGAGCGGATCAAGACGGCGTTCGATCGGATCGTACCCGTGCTCAAGCAGATCTCGGCCCTCCAGCATGAGTCCGACTTCGAGCCGAAGGCCCAGTCGATCGCTCGGGCCGAGCTGGGCTTCGACCTGCCCGAGCACATGCTGGCGGATGCTTGGGTGACCCAGCTCGATCTGCGGCGCCTGTTCGCCTGGTGCGTGTTCGAGACCTACCGTCGCATGGCGGATGACTTCTTCTCGAACGACCCGCTCGGAGGACGCGAGGTTCGGGACTTCGAGCGTTTTCTCCAGGACTGCGGCTTCCACCAGCTGGATGTGACGCCCTGTGCTGACGGACGCCTGGCCCATGCGATCAGCTACGTGCTGCGTCTGCCGTTCGGCGCGGTGAGGCGCAAGCCCTACGCCGGCGGACTGTTCGATGTCGAGAATACGGTCTCCAAGTGGGGCGAGGTCGAGCTCGGGCGGTTCCGCGAGGGCGTACCGAACACCGCGGATGCGCCGACTCGCTATCTAAAGACGGTGATCTATCACTACAGCTCGGTGGATCCGCACCATCAGGGCTGCGCGGCCCACGGGTCGAACGATGCGGCGGCCGCACAGGCCGCCTTGGACCGACTCTTGGCCTTCCGCCAATCGGTCGAGAACGGCTTCTGCTGCGGTGCATCGGTGGCGCTGCTGCTGATCGGTTTAGACACGGACACGGACGCGATCCGGGTCCATGTGCCCGACGGACAGGGCAACATGGATCTGGCGCAGTCGGTCGACGCGATCAAGGTGCACGCGATTACGCGTGACCTGGAGCCGACCGCAGCGCGTGCGCGGGTCGCCGAGTTGATCAAGGCGCACGCCCCGGCAACCGCCGATCCGGGTATGCTTCGGATGGTCGCACGGCTGATCGAGAACAACCTGTCGCAGATCGACTATGTGCGCCAGGTGCACGGCGGACACTACGCGGATGTGGGTCACGCCGAGCGTTTCATGGGTGTGGGCATCGGGTTCGAGGAGATCCAACTGCGCAACCTGACCTACTTCGCCTATCTGTACACGGTCGAGGAAGGGGCCGCGGATCTGGACGTGGGACGCAAGATCTTCGGCGGGCTCAATGTATCGCGCGGTCTGCCCATCCCGATCGTCATCCGCTTCGATTATCACGGCGGGGTGCCCGGTGCGCGCGAACGCGCGGTGACACGCTGTCGGCGGCTCGATGCCGCGCTCGCCGGCCGGTTCGCCGATCTGGCAGACCGGGGACTGCTGCACCGACTGCTCGTCGTGCGCGAAAGCGACGCGGGCGCCGGCATCGAAGTCGTCGGATGCTCGCTCACCGCCCCTACGGCGGGGGGCCACTGATGAAGATCTGTCAGGTCGAGCGTCCACTGGTCTCGACGAACCGGATTCCGGGGTTCGAGCACAAACACCTCTTGGTGGTGCGCGACGGGAGCACACAGCAGGTCGCGGTCGATTCGGTCGGCTGCGTGCCCGGTGACTGGGTGATCTGTGTCGGCAGCTCCGCGGCCCGCGAGGCGGCCGGCAGCAAGGAGTATCCGAGCGATCTGACCATCGTCGGCATCATTGATCATTGGCCGCCCGAGACCGGCGCCGCCGGGTCGGGAGGTGCAGGCTGATGGAGATCAGGCAGGTCATCGGCTCGCTGGTCTGCACACATCGCGTTACTGGGCTCGGACACTGGGATCTGCGGGTGCTGCAGGACACGAAAGGTAAGCACTACGTCGCGACCGACCCGGTGGATGCCCGCCCCGGAGACTGGGTCTTCGTGGTCAGTGGGTCGGCCGCCCGGTACGCGATGGGAGACGCCGGGATCCTCACCGACCTGACGATCGGCGGAATCATCGATCGGTGGGAGGAAGAGCGGGCCGCGGCGGTCGAGCCGGCCGCCGTCACCACCGCCCAAGCGGCATGAGGGGCACCGTCCGGCCGGGATCGCCCGGCGTGGTCGGCATCGACGAAGGGCTTTGAATCTGGATTGAAGATGATCGGGCAGCATCGCCCGCGGCGACTTGGTACACAGAGGAGACACGAACGATGGCAAGCGACAAATTCGGAATCGCGCTCGGGATGATCGAGACCCGCGGACTGGTCCCCGCGATCGAAGCGGCGGACGCCATGACCAAGGCCGCCGAGGTGCGCCTAATCGGGCGCGAGTTCGTCGGCGGGGGCTACGTGACCGTGCTGGTGCGCGGCGAAACGGGCGCGGTCAACGCCGCAGTCCGCGCCGGTGCCGACGCCTGCGAGCGCGTCGGAGACGGCCTGGTCGCGGCGCACATCATTGCCCGCCCGCACCGCGAGGTCGAGCCGATCCTCCCGGTCGGCGGCCCGGCCGTCGACTGAATAAAGGTCAGCAGTACGCGATGAGCAGAAAGCTAGTGATTAGTTATTAGTTGTTAGTTGTTAGTTGTTAGTTGTTAGTTACTAGTTATTGGTGACTAGTGGCTGATAGCTGATAGCTGATAGCTGGAGGCTAGCTAAGAAGCTAGAGCAAATCGCAACCACCTCATCAACACGACACTTAAGATTGGAGAGCACAGATGGCCAGTGAAAGCTACGGAATCGCATTGGGGATGATCGAGACGCGCGGACTGGTACCCGCCATCGAAGCGGCGGATGCCATGACCAAGGCCGCCGAGGTGCGCCTGATCGGACGCGAGTTCGTCGGCGGCGGGTACGTGACCGTGCTGGTGCGCGGCGAAACGGGTGCAGTGAACGCCGCGGTGCGCGCCGGTGCTGATGCCTGCGAGCGTGTGGGCGACGGTCTGGTTGCTGCGCACATCATTGCCCGTCCGCACCGCGAGGTCGAGCCGATCCTGAACCGGACTCTGCCGGCGGCGGCCGACTGATCGAGCGGCACTCAGCCTGAGCCGCTCGATACCGGCGGAAAGGGTGTTGAAGCATGAGACACGCACGCATTCATCCTCGTACCCTTGGCTATCTCGGTCGCGCCTTGAGCTTGGAGCTGTCCGCAGTCCAGCAGTACATGACCCAGGCCTCGCTCGCCGAAGCCTGGGGTCTGCCCGAGGCAGCAGTACGTCTGCGCGAGGAAACAGTCGAAGAGATGCAGCATGCCGAGCGCATCATCCAACGGATGTTGGCGCTGGGTGTGGCACCGAACGGCTCGCACCTGCGCCCCGCCGGCGTCGCACGCAACCTCGTCGATCTGCTGCGGCAGGATGCGGTGCTCGAAGCCGAGATCGTTGCCCTCTATCGGGAGGCCGTGATCTTCTGTCGTCGGATCGGGGATCAGGACAACGGCGACTTCTTCGAGGCATTGTTGAACGAGGAATCTGCGCATGCCCGCGAGATCGACGACTGGCTGGCCTCACTTGGAGTCCCTCGGTATCGTGAGCCCGCTGAACGTGCCTACTTTTAAGGGACCCCCGTCATGAATCAAGGCTGGACCGAGCGTCAGCGGCCCGTACGCCTCGAACGCCGTCTGGAGTTCGCCGACTACGAGACCACTCGCGACTTTCTGGATCGAGCGGCGAGCCTCTCGGAGCGTGTCGGCATCTATCCGGACATGAGTTTCGGGCGGACCTATGTGAACATCACTTTACATGCCGAGGACGACGCGACCCAGGCGGGAGAACCGCTTCGGCATTTCGCACGCGAGATCGATGCGCTGCTCGAAACCGAGAAGACCCTCGATGAGTGACCAGCCGAACAAAGACGACGCGCCCGCAACATCCGAGGCGCCGACCGATGCATCCCCGGCACCGCCGGCACCGCCGGCACCACGCAAGGTATCTGCCAAGCCGAAAGCGGCAACTCGATCGACGACGAGCAGAACTGCGTCCTCGTCGACAACCGACAAGCACACGGAGCAGAGCGAGTCCGGACCACGCTCCGCGATCGTCGCCGGTACGGGAACGACGCCGCGAAAGCCCGCCCAAACGACGGCACAGCCGACAAACACGGGGGCACGCTCCCCCAGAGTTTGGCCGGACTGAGCGTTTACAGGCCCATCAACCTTTACCCGGCAGTTGTCCGCTTCGTGTTCCGCACGAGGCTTCGACGGACTTGACGAATGCAATCATCCGATCGCTTACCGGCCGCGTGATGGCTGCTTCGGCTGCCGGATCCGGTTCAAACGTAAGCAGGGCAAAAGGATGACCACGTCGATCCAGACTCAGAAGGCGTTGTCCCAAATCGAGGCTACCGGTCGCTTCGTGCGACACGCCACCTTGCGTCAGCTTCAACTTCTCGAGGCCATCGTCCGGCTCGGCAGCTTCACACGTGCCGCCGAGGAGATGTTTTTGACCCAACCCACCGTCTCCATGCAGATCAAGAAACTGACCGACACGGTCGGGACGCCCCTATTCCTGCATGTAGGTCGCAACGTCGAGCCGACGGATGCCGGACGCGAGGTCTACGCCGCGTGTCGTACCATCCTGCGCTCGCTCACCGACCTCGAAATCAAGCTCGCCGACCTCAAGGGGATGAAAAGCGGCCATTTTCGTCTCGGCGTCATTACGACCGCGAAATATTTCGCGCCCGAGATCCTCGGTGCCTTCTGCGACCAGTTTCCCGGTATCGACGTCTCGCTGAAGGTCACCAACCGCACGCGGATCATCGAGCGGATGGCAGCAAACGACGACGATCTCTACATCTTCGGCGAGCCCGCCCACGCCGGCCTCGATGTCGAGGCCACCTTTCTCGCACCCAACCCACTCATCGTCCTCGCGCGAACCGATCATCCCCTGGTCGGTCAATGCGGGATCACGATGGAACGTCTGGCACAGGAGCGTTTCCTGCTGCGCGAGCCCGGCTCGGGCATCCGCGACTCGGTTGTGCGCCGCTTCGCCGAGCAGGGGCTGCGTCCGAACGTACGCATGGAGCTCGGCAGCAACGAGGCGATCAAGCACGCCATCATCGCCGGCCTCGGAATCTCCGCGCTCTCGCTGCACACCCTCACGCTCGACGGAGGTGCCGGACGTCTCGCCATGTTGGACGTGGAGGGCTTCCCGATCGAGCGGACCTGGTACCTGGTCCACCCGAAGGGTCGTGATCTTTCGACCATCGCCAAGGCATTCCTCGCCTTTGCCGTCGACCGCGAGCCCGAGATCCGCGCTGCACTCGATCGCACCTACGAGACCCTGCGGATCCCGCCAACACCCTGAGGAGATGTCGATGGTTTTCCGGCCATGTCACCCCCCGGCACGCAGGATCTGACTCGGGTTCGCATCCAGTGCCCGACAGGCCGCATCGACGCCCTCGCTCAGCGCGGTCTCGATCAGAGCGCGCCGTCAAACCTCGAGCCCGCTCGACAAGAAGACCCGTGCCGTCTCGCTGAGACGCTTCGTCCCGTCGGCCAACCGATACTTGAGCCCATAACCCCGAGTCATGACCATCAGGCCCGCTTGTTGGCCTCGTCGATGTACTCCCACATCTCGTTTTGCTGGAGCCAAAGGGGGTCGGCGTTCCTGCGGATAAACTCATCCACAGGCAGGCCATCGATCGTCGGCGGACGTGGGACGCGCTTCTGCTTGCCGTTCATTAAGACGACCATGGTCTCTTCACGTCGTCGTTTCTTCGCCGCCTTCTCGGCAGGGGTGAGGTTGCGTTTTGGTCTGGCCATCGGGATGCATCGGATGCTTCGACAGAGTCCGGGCATTTTATCCGATCGCAGATCCGCGTATCCGTCGCAAGGCTCCGCTCAGATCAGGGCCGCCCGCACCCGCGCGGAGACCCACTCGCTGAGGATCACGGTCGCGAGGATGGCGATGAAGATGAGGGTCACCTGCGGCCAAGCGAGGCCGTCGACCGAGGCCTTGAGCTGCAACCCAATCCCGCCGGCGCCGACCAGACCCAAGACGGTCGCCTCGCGAATATTGATGTCCCAGCGGAAGAGCGTGATCCCGGCAAACGCCGGCATGATCTGAGGCACGATCCCGTAGTCCAGGACTTGGGCGGGACCGGCCCCTGTCGCCCGAACGGCCTCGACCTGGCGCAGGTCGATCTCCTCGATCGCTTCATAGAGGAGCTTGCCGATGAACCCGATCGAGCGCAGCGCAATTGCGATGATCCCTGCCAGCAAGCCCGGGCCCAGGATCGCCACGAGTAGGAGTGCCCAAATCAGGGCATTGACCGAGCGCGAGGCGACGATGATGAAGATGGCGATCGGGCGCACAAGCAGAGGACTCGGGGTCGTATTGCGCGCCGCGAGGAAGGCGACCGGGACGGCGAGGACGATCGCGAGCAGGGTCCCGAGTGTGGCGATGTTGATGGTGTCCCACAGCGGCACCCAGAGTTGATCCATGTAGGACCAGCGCGGCGGCACCATTCGTCCGAAGAGATCCGCGGCTTGCTCAGGGGCGTCCCACACGAAGACCCAGATCTGGTTGCGGGTCATGGCCTCCCAGGCCAGGACGAACAACAGGACCAACAGCAGCCAGCCGAACCAAAGCGCGATGGACTGCGGCGTCGTGCGCTTGCGCCAGATCGGGCCATCGGGCGTCTGCCGAATCGCCATCACTGCACCCGCCCGCGCACCCAACCCGAGACATACTCGGTCACCAGCACGATCGCGATGATGAGGATGAGGATGGCCGCCGCCGAGTCGTACTCATAGCGATCGAGCGCCGTATTCAGGGTCGCGCCGACCCCACCGGCACCAACGATCCCGATCACCGCCGATTCACGGAAATTGATGTCGAGTCGGTAGAGCGAGAGCCCGATCAGACGCGGCGTGACCTGCGAGCGGATGCCGTAGTCGAGCACCTGCCACCAGCCGGCACCCGTCGCGCGGATCGCCTCGACCTGCGCGGCGTCGATATCCTCGATGTCCTCGGCCAGGAGCTTGGCAAGAAATCCGATGGTCGCAAAGGCCAGCGTCAGAAAGCCCGCGAGCGGCCCGAACCCGACCATTGCGACAAAGACGATGGCGACGATGATCTCCTGGAGCGAGCGCGAGAGCGCGATCAAAGCTCGGCAGACGAAATAGACAGGGGCGGGTGCGATGTTGCGCGCGGCGCCGATCCCGACCGGGATCGAGATCAAGACCCCGACCACCGTCGCGGTCAGGGTCATGGTGAGACTCTCGATCAAACCCGCGCGGATGTCGTCCCAACGCGAGATGAAGTCCGGCTCGAGAAAGCCACCGAGAAAGCGCAGACCGCGCTCCCATCCCTCACTCAGTCGCCCCCAGTTTACATCGACGGCACCGATGCCGACGACCAGATAGACGAGGACACCGGCGTAGATCGCCCAGCGCAGTCGACCATCGGAAATCAGCGGTGGACGGCGCCAGTGTCTCGGGTAGCGCGTGGCCCGGCCGCTCGCGGGATCGGGCAGTACGACCGGCCCGCTCACAAGGCGCCGACCAGCTCGTCGGTACCCGGCACGCCCGGGCGCGGGGACGGCCCGGTGTCGGCCAGATCGCTCGACGCGGTCCAATCCTCTTCGCCGTAGATCTCGGTTAGGACCGCCGGCGTCAGTCCATCCGGTCCTCCGTCGTAGACGATTACCCCGGCGCGCAGTCCGACGATGCGCATCATGAACTCGCGGGCCAACACCACGTCGTGGATATTCACGATCGCCGCCAGATCTCGCTCCGCGCACACCTCGCGCAGCAACCGCATAATCTGACGCGAGGTCTTGGGATCCAGGCTCGCGGTCGGCTCGTCCACCAGGAGGATATCCGGCTCTTGGGCCAACGCGCGAGCGATCCCGACACGCTGGCGCTGACCACCCGAGAGCGCATCGGCACGCTTGTCCGCATGCTCCATCAGGCCGACACGGTCCAAGAGCCGAAAGGCATTCTCGATGTCCGCAGGGGGAAACCGGCGAATCAAACTGCTCCAGAAAGACACGTATCCGAGCCGCCCCGAGAGCAGGTTCTCCATCACCGTCAGACGCTCGACCAGGGCATATTCCTGGAAGATCATCCCCATGCGACGGCGCGCATGCCTGAGGCCACGGCGGCCGAGCCGCGTCAACTCCAGGTCACCCAACCAGATCCGACCCGAGGTCGGCTCGACCAGACGATTCACGCAACGGATCAGCGTCGACTTCCCCGCCCCGGACGGACCGATCAGTCCGACCACCTGCCCCGCCGGGATCTCGAGCGAGATCTCGGACAAGGCCAGGTCGCCGGTGCGATAGCGCTTGGTCAGGGAGTCGAGACGGAGCATGGGTAATGGGGCGCGCTCGGAGTTGGGATTGGCGTGGTGGTCAGCCGTCAGCCGTCAGCCGTCAGCCGTCAGCCGTCAGCCGTCAGCCGTCAGCCGTCAGCCGTCAGCCGTCAGCCGTCAGCCGTCAGCCGTCAGCCGTCAGCCGTCAGCCGTCAGCCGTCAGCATGGTTGGGTCGACGGTCGGAGCAGGTCAAGAACAACGCGTCTCGGGGAGCATCAATCGTGGCTGTCACGAAAACCGGCAAGCCTACAAGACCCGTGGCTGGGAGCTGAGAGCTGGGAGCTGAGAGCTGAGAGCTGAAAGCTGAGAGCTTACCGACAGTCGTAGCTCACCCCCATCGCGGAATCGACCTGCCGAACCACCTCCCAATGGGTCTTGTAATCGATCGGGACGAACTGGGACTCGCCCGACTTCTCGAACTCGGCAGCCAGCGCCGATCCCTCCCATGGATAGCTGAAGAAGGCGTCACGGATCGACTCAGCCAACTCCGGCTTCAGATTGTAGACCAGGCCATAACCCGTGGTCGGAAAGGTCTGTGACTTGTACAGGCTCACCAACTGGTCGGGTTGGACCACATCGCGCGCGACCATGCGCTGCAACACCGAGTTGGCGATCGCCGCAGCCGGGTAATCCTTGTTGGCGACACCGATGATGGAGTTGTCGTGCTTGCCGGAGAACACCGGCTCGAAGTCCTTCTCGGCCTCAAGCCCGTATTCGGCCTTCAGCATCGCCGAGGGTGCCTTGTAGCCCGAGTTGGAGGTCGGCGCGGTGAAGGCGAGCTTCTTGCCCTTGATGTCCTCGACCTTTTCGATCCCGCTGCCGGGATAGGTGATGATCTCCATCTCGTAGCCGTAGCTGCCGTCGGCCGAGGCCATCATGGCGAAGGGCACGAAGCCGGCACAGTTGACCGCGAGCGGGTTGGATCCGGTATTGAAGCCGGCGACATGGAGCCGACCGGCCCGCATCGCCTCGATCTGAGCCGCGTTCGACTGCACCGGGAAGAACTGGACCTGCTTGCCGGTCTTCTCCTCCATATGCTTCAGAAAGCCCTCCCAGACCTTCGCATAGACCGCCGGATCCTCGACCGGCGTATAGGCGAAGATGAGCACATCCGGGTCGAGCCAGTTCTTGGCATCCGCAGGCGGATCCGCGGTGAGGTCACCGTCGGCGTCCGTATAGCGCGGGTCCATGGCGCCAGCAGGCGCGGCCAACATCGCGGCCAGCACAGCCGCACCAGCCAACAACAAACGGCGCGATCTCTCGAAACCCATCACGGCAACCTCCTTACCCGGTTACATAGAGTCGGTGATTGTAGAGAACCGATGTGACCGTTCTTTGACGGTGCGGGTGATCGCCGGGACGACCGGCAAACGGCGAGCATCGGGCCGCGCGAGCATCGGGCCGCGGCGCGCTGTCATTCGGTATCCGCTACCTCGGTCTGCACAAACACCACGTCCTCGTACAAGACGTCGAGCGGACATTCGAAGCCGATCGACTGCAGCACCAGCCGCCCGGGCGGTCGCAGAGTAGCTCGACCGGCGCAGTGAGACAGGCGTCACCTGGGTCCAACCCGGCCGGAATCAGGGTCGCCGCGTAGACGAGCAGTCGGGTCGAGACGCCTTCCTCGAGGTCGTGGTCCTTGAGCGCTCGCAACGCGCCGCCGATCCGCACCAGCAACTCTGCCCATGCGCGGTCGATCCCCGTTACGCCGATCAGAATCGCGACCTTGTTGCGTGGCGCGGGAAAGCCATCGGCTTTGATCGACATCAAATCGGGTTGCGGCCTGTACTGGCCTTCGAGCACGGTTGTCGAGGCCGACGCGGACGCCTCTCCACGGAGCGAGCAATCACGAGACAGCCTTACGCGACGGCCGGCGGACACACCGATAGCCATCGCGGTCGAGTGCCTTTGTGATCATACTGCGCCATCACATCGATAGCCGGCCTATCGAAAACTCCTTTCGGCCTGAGCAAGGCCATTTCAGTAGACCGGCAGGTCCGAGAGAATTCCCGCTCCAAGATCATCCATGTCGACGACACCCGAGACCCCTAACCCATCATCCGGTGGATCGCCCGCAGAATCGACTGCGTCCTCGCCGCCGCGGCCCGTGACCATCGGGGATGCCTTTCGCTACTGGCTCAAGCTCGGCTTCATCAGCTTCGGCGGACCGGCCGGACAGATCTCGATGATGCACACCGAGTTGGTGGAGCGGCGACGCTGGATCAGCGAGCATCGGTTCCTGCATGCGCTGAACTACACCATGGTGCTGCCCGGACCGGAGGCGCAGCAGCTCGCGACCTATATCGGCTGGCTGATGCACGGGACGCTCGGCGGCGTGATGGCGGGCGTGCTCTTCGTGCTGCCGTCGCTGGCGATCCTGATCGCGCTGACCTTCATCTATTTGGCCTACGGCGACCTGCCGGTGGTGGCCGGCGTCCTCTACGGGATCAAGCCGGCGGTGACGGCGATCGTGGTATTCGCGGCCTGGCGCATCGGGTCTCGAGCGCTGCGCAACGGCGCGCTCCGGGCAATCGCCGCGGCGGCCTTCGTCGCCATCTTCGCGCTGAACGTGCCTTTTCCGGCAATCGTGCTCGGCGCGGGCCTGATCGGCTACCTGGGCGGGCGCATCGCGCCCGATCGCTTCAAGACCGGCGGCGGGCATGGGTCCTGCCGCGGCGATTACGGTCCGGCGATCATCGACGACCACACGCCGCTGCCGACGCGCGCCCGGTTCTCTTGGCGGCATACCCTGATTTATGCCTTGATCGGGCTCACGCTATGGGGCATCGTCGAGGGTTTTCTCTGGCTCGGCTACGGCTGGCAGGGGACGCTGACCCAGATGGGTTGGTTCTTCACCAAGGCGGCGTTCGTCACCTTCGGCGGTGCCTACGCCGTGCTGCCCTATGTCTATCAGGGCGGGGTCGAGACCCACGGCTGGTTGACCGGGACCCAAATGATCGACGGCCTCGCGCTCGGCGAAACCACCCCGGGGCCACTGATCATGGTGGTCGCCTTCGTCGGCTTCGTGGGTGCCTGGACCAAGGAGATCTTCGGCCCCGATGCCCTGCTGCTCGCCGGGATCGCGGGGGCGAGTGTAGCCACCTTCTTCACCTTCCTGCCGTCGTTCCTCTTCATCCTCATCGGTGCCCCCGCAATCGAAGCCACACGGCATGATCTGAAGTTCACCGCGCCGCTGACCGGCATCACCGCGGCCGTCGTCGGGGTCATCGTCAATCTGGCAGTGTTCTTTGCCTGGCATGTCCTCTGGCCCGAGGGCAGCGAGGCGGCACCGTTCGCCGGACCTTTCGAGTGGTTCTCGCTGCTGCTTACGATCGCTGCGTTCGTCGCGCTGTGGCGATTCAACGTCGGCGTCATCCCGGTCATCGCGGCCTGCGCGCTGGCGGGACTAGGTTACTCGCTCCTGCTTTAGTCCGGCAGCGGCCTCGGATCAAGCATGCGCTTCATCGACCTGTCCTCGAGGGTGATCGAAGGGCGAAAGCCGGCGACGGCTTGGCCCTTCGGAGGCGATTACCAGGTCGAGGCGATTACCAGGTCAAGGTTTGAGTGTTGTCTTTGAAGAGAGCGCCACCCGTCAGCTCGGGGTTGCCGACCTGAGCACCGGGGATCAGATCCGTCTCGGCGACGCCGTAGTGCTTCATGCACATGGGACATCGGTGCTGAGGATCGCGACCCGCCGGCGGCTTGACACATCCGCTCCGCTCCCTATAGATCCACCCAAGAGCCAACCGACGGCGAACCCGCAGCAAGGTATCCGATGCTCGACGAGTTGAAGACCGCCCCTCCTGGGCGGCCTGAGCCACGACCAACTTGAGCGCGTG
This sequence comes from Thiocapsa sp. C2-2m, assembly GCF_041903745.1. NCBI lineage: Bacteria > Pseudomonadati > Pseudomonadota > Gammaproteobacteria > Chromatiales > Chromatiaceae > Thiocapsa > Thiocapsa sp. C2-2m. The sequence goes on from NZ_JBBWVD010000031.1 coordinate 29,802, forward strand.
AGCCGACACGCAACGCATGTGGTCCTCGGCGCCGAGGTCGCCATCCTCGACCGTGCCGCCCTCGGCGAGGTCGCGGAGCTCCAAGACAACGTCGAGCTGGGTCCGCCGAGCAGCGGACCAATTGAGATGATCAAGGGGTGATTCGAGAAGGCGCGTGCATGCCCTGCGCCGCTCAAAACGAATCTGTCGAAATCTTTGCAGCCATCTGCTGCGCCGCAGCATAATGACCGGGAGATGACGGCCGCACCGATCGAGTCGGTCAAGCGCGCCGCACACCAACCAACGGAGACCCGGATGCCGGACTCATTCGACCAGAACGCGCTCGACTACCACCGCTATCCCAAGCCCGGCAAGCTGGAGATCAAACCGACCAAGCCCATGGGCAACCAGCGCGATCTCGCACTGGCCTATTCGCCCGGCGTCGCTGCAGCCTGCCGCGAAATCGAGAAGGATCCGATGAACGCGTCGCTCTACACCGCGCGCAGCAACCTGGTCGCTGTCATCACCAACGGCACGGCGGTGCTGGGTCTGGGCGCCATCGGCGCGCTCGCGTCCAAACCGGTGATGGAGGGCAAGGCGGTTCTGTTTAAGCAGTTCGCGGACATCGATGTGTTCGACATCGAGATCGAGGAGCGCGACCCGGAAAAATTCATCGAGACGGTTGCTCGCATGGAGCCGAGCTTCGGCGGCATCAACCTCGAGGACATCAAGGCGCCGGAGTGCTTCATCATCGAACGCGCGCTGAAGGAACGGATGGGCATCCCGGTCTTCCACGACGACCAGCACGGGACCGCAATCGTCGTCGCCGCCGCCATCTTCAACGGCCTGCGCGTGGTGGGCAAGGACATCGGCAAGGCCCGCCTGGTCACGGCAGGCGCCGGAGCTGCCGCGCTGGCCTGTGTCGACCTGCTGGTCAGCATGGGACTGCCGAAGGAGAACGTCACACTCACCGACATCGCCGGCGTGGTCTACAGCGGTCGCACCGAGGAGATGGATCCCTACAAAGGCCGCTACGCGATCGAGACCGAGCAGCGCACCCTGCAGGAAGCCATCGAGGGCGCCGATATCTTCCTGGGACTCTCCGCCGCCGGCATCCTCAAGCCCGACTGGCTGGCCAAGATGGCGGACGCGCCCATCATCATGGCGCTGGCCAATCCGGTCCCCGAGATCATGCCGGAGCTGGCCCGCACCGCCCGACCGGACGCCATCATCGCCACCGGGCGGTCGGATTTCCCGAATCAGGTCAACAACGTCCTCTGCTTCCCCTTCATCTTCCGAGGCGCGCTCGATTGCGGCGCCACCGAGATCAACGAGGCGATGAAGATCGCCTGTGTCAAGGCGATCGCCGATCTCGCCATGGCCGAGCCGTCGGACATCGTACGAGCCGCTTATGGTGGGGGCGAGCTGACCTTCGGACCCGATTACCTGATCCCCAAACCCTTCGACCGGCGTCTCATGGAAAATCTGGCCCCTGCGGTCGCGCGTGCCGCGATGGAGAGCGGTGTCGCCACCCGACCTATCGCCGACCTGGACGCCTATCGAACCGCCATGCATCTACGGGCCTATCGCACCGGGATGACCATGAAACCCGTTTTCGATCAGGCCCGCGCCGCGCCGAAACGCGTGATCTATGCCGAGGGTGAGGACGAGCGTGTTTTGCAGGTGGCTCAGCAGGCCATCCTCGAGGGGATTGCCCGCCCGATGCTGATCGGCCGTCCGGAGGTCATCGGAAACCGCATCAAGGATCTGAGCCTGACCATGCGCCCGGAGCGTGATTTCGATCTGATCGTGCCTTGCGAGAACACCGACTTCGACACGCACTGGCGGACCTTCTACGAGCGCGTCCAACGACGCGGCTACGCGCCCGACGAGGCGCAGGAGTACATCCGCAACGATCCGACAGTCTTGGCTGCGACCATGGTCCGATGCGGGGACGCCGATGCCATGATCTGCGGCGTGGTCGGACGCTATGCACGACACCTGAAGCATGTCGAGGAGGTGATCGGCACCGCACCGGGCGTGCGTCACCTGACCGCAATGAACGCCATCGTCCTGCCGGCGGGAGCGCTCTTCATCGCCGACACCTATGTGCAGGCGGACCCAAGTGCCGAGGATCTCGCCGAGATCACCTTCCTGTGCGCGGCGCAGGTGCAGCGCTTCGGGTTGCGGCCCAAGATCGCGCTGCTCTCGCACTCCAACTTCGGCAGCCACGATACGCCGGCCGCACGCAAGATGCAGGAAGCGATGCGACTGCTTCGCACCCGCGCCCCGAACCTCGAGGTCGAAGGCGAGATGCACGCCAACTTGGCCTTGGACGCCGCCGTGCGCGAGGCGCGTTTCCCTGACTCGAAGCTGAGCGGTCGCGCGAATCTTCTGATCATGCCCAACCAGGACGCGGCCAACATCGCCTTCAACCTGCTGCGGACCATCAACGAAGGCGGCGCCTTCGGCCCGATGCTGCTCGGGGCGGACCGCGCTGCCCATATCGTGACGCCGAGCACCTCCGTGCGCGGACTACTCAACATGACGGCTTTGGCCGCGGTGCAGGCCGAGTGACCCAAATGCGTCATCAGATGACGATCTAGGTCATCGTCGATGGGGCACCGCTTTCGTGCCTCGGAGCCCGCCGCCCGCCTCGCCCGACGACTCCGGCTGCTGCCGAACGGATAACCGCCCGCCATTGGGCGGTTTTATTCTTACATATTTTCGTTTGTTGTGTTTGCGAAGTGCTGTGCAGCAAGCGATCTGCGGTACCGGTTGACCGGCGAGTCCGGCCTACCGTCGCACGCAACCGAACTGTGGCACGTCCAATGCGTACAGAAAGGCGAAAGCAGAAACCACGAGTCGACAGGAGCTCAAGGGACTCTTAGCAGGGACCAGGACGGAACCGAGCAGGGAGCACGCAGGGAGCATCGGCGCGTCGCTCGCTCAATAGACCGGGCGACGCGCCACCGAGCCACGGCGACAGGAGGCATCGGAAACACCATCAAAGGCGACCCTAAGGAACAGCTTCGGAGTCGCAGAGGGACGCAGAAAACGTGTTTGATCGGAGAGGTGGTCCGAACCCACCCCGAACAGCGACATTCAGCCAAGCCAAGCAAGCACTCGGGGTCGGGTCTCCTCCTCCGCCCGGCTCCGAACTTAGGCCATCGTGGTTCGCCAAGGCGAGCACGATGGCCTTTTTATTTTCCGATCAATGTATTATAAGAAGGCCCGACGACAAGCGGACGCGACGAGGAAACACGGCCGGAAACCGTCACCTGATGACATGCTGGGTTAGAGTCGGTCCCGCGACTCGCCGCCGCAACCCTGCCAAGCCTCGGATCACCGCCTGGCACGAAAACTGTTCTTCACGGGATGTGGGCAGTTTCAGGCATTTAAAGCTGCCCCTTCAACGTTCGGGCTCGTGAGCTGGGAGGCCCGAGGCGGTTCCGCCGAGGACGCACAGCTCCACGCGCACGGGCCCAGCGTAGGCCACTGCAGCCTTGGGTTGCAGTGGCCGCCTCTCACCCTCAGGCGGCGGAGCTCCCACCCGCAAACTTCTGCCACAGGATCAATCCCACCAGCACCGCGACGGCAAGCATGGACATCATGAGCGCTGCATCGTCGAGAAAAGCGACGACGATACCGCTGACGATCAGAAAGATACCGACGACCGACATCCGCGGATTGCCGTGAACCCCCGACAGAAACGCCGTCAGGCCGAGCAGGAAGATGATCTGCAGTCCGGTGAGCTCGGCGTTGAGGACATCCTTTAGCTGCGGCAGATAGAGGATCCAAACCAAGACAAACAGGGCCCCCCAATGCAGGATCGTCTTGATGACGAGACCTGTTCGAGCCTTGCCGTCGTCACCCACGCCGCTCCAACCGATCGCCAAAGCAACCAGGCCGAACACCGGGATCAAGATCTGCCAGTAGAGCAGCGCGAACTCCAATCGCATGTCGGTGAAGGCAACACCTGCGATCACTGCGACAAAGAGCAGAACGTAGGGCCATTGCTCCAGCATGAGACGAACAAGGCCACTGCGCTGGCCGGCATCGGGTTGGGTCAGACTGGGTTGGTTTGCATTCGACACGTTTGAGTCTCCTAATGGTTGTCCGTCACTCGAGTCGCGGCTTGCATTGTAAGAGCACGACCCGCCTGCCGGCTTACCGCAGCGGCGAGGTCGGTTCCCGTACGCAGACCATGGTAGTACGTCCGCGGCCCGGCGTCAGGCGAAGTCTGTCCCGTTCGACCTTGAGCGGAGGACTCGACGAACGGTATCCTCCCCGGTGTTTTTGTCCATTTGCAGTCGCCTTTGCGCCGGCTCCGGCCGGCACGGCGCCATCGAGAGGCCCATGACGCCAGTCGATACAAACACCACCGGGGGCTGGAAGTCGACGGCGCGCGAGCTCTCCAATCCGAAAGTGCTCTCGATGCTCTTTCTCGGCTTTTCGGCCGGGATCCCGCTCTTGCTGATCTTCTCCTCGCTGTCGCTGTGGCTGCGCGAGGCCGGTGTCGAGCGTCAGGCGGTCACCTTCTTCAGCTGGGCCGCGCTGGGCTATTCGTTCAAGTTCGTCTGGGCGCCCTTGATCGACAAGCTGCCGCTGCCCTTTCTGACCCGTCGATTCGGACGGCGACGCGCGTGGCTGCTTGTCTCGCAGCTCGCCATCATCGCCGCCATCGTCGGTATGGCGCTGGTGGATCCGTCGACCGGCACCGGCCATGTCACGCGCATGGCGATTGCGGCCGTGCTGCTCGGCTTCTCGGCGGCGACTCAAGACATCGTGATCGACGCCTACCGGATCGAATCCGCCGCGCCGCGCCTGCAGGGACTCATGTCCTCGACCTATATCGCGGGCTATCGGATCGGGATGGTGGTCGCCGGTGCAGGTGCGCTCTATCTGGCCGCGCTGTTCGGATCCGAGGCCGGCGACTACAGCTTCCGCGCCTGGCAGCTGACCTATCTCGTTATGGCCTCGACCATGCTGATCGGGGTGGCGACGACACTGCTGATCTCCGAGCCCGAGACCCGGCGTCCCGACGCCCATGTCTACGGCGCATCGGACTATCTGCGACTGGTCGGCGTCTTCCTCGTGGCCGCGGCAGCCTTTGCCGGCGGGTTCTTCATCTCGGGCGGGGCCTTCTCCGGGCTGAAGGCGTGGGCGGGGGGCGGGCCGATCACTGGCTTCCTCTTGGAGACCCTGCATTTTGCCGTTGCCGTGTCCGCAGCGGTCGCTGTCGGGCGGCTGTTGGTCGCCGCCGGTGCCGTGAACGCCGTGATGGCACGCGAGACCTGGATCGAGCCGGCATTGGATTTCTTCCGCCGCTACGGCCTGAAGACCGCCCTGCTCTTGTTGGCCCTGATCGGGCTCTATCGGATCTCGGACATCGTGCTCGGCGTTATTTCCAACGTCTTCTATCAAGACATCGGTTTCTCCAAGCCGCAGATCGCGACCGCGGTGAAGACCTTCGGGGTCATCGTGAGCATCCTCGGCGGACTGCTCGGCGGACTGATGGCGACCCGTTACGGGGTCATGCGGATCCTGATGCTCGGCGCCATCCTGTCCGCGGCCACCAACCTCATCTTCGTCGTCTTGGCGCTGGCCGGGCCTGACCTGACCTGGCTCTATATCGCGGTCGCCGCGGATAACCTGGCGGCCGGTCTGGCCAGCGCCGCCTTCGTCGCCTTCCTGTCGAGCCTGACCAGCGTCTCCTTCACTGCCGTGCAGTACGCCATCTTCAGCTCGCTCATGACACTCTTGCCCAAGGTCCTGGGCGGTTATTCCGGCTCGATCGTCGACGCAATCGGTTATCCCGGTTTCTTCGTCTTCACGACCTTGATCGGCGTCCCGGTGGTACTCCTGGTTTGGCTGGCCGGGCGGAGCCTGGCGATCGACGATCGGGCACGAGAGGCCGCCGCTGCGGCGGCGGCGTGAGCCCCGGGGCGTCTTTGAACGACCGGAGCGGCTCGGACGGCGAGGCCCGCTCATTCCGGCTGCATTCCCATGGATGCCTCCGGAATCGGAGGGCGCAGGCGACCGTGCTCGACCCCGAGTTGTGGTGTCGAGACGATCGGAACCTCATATAGGGGGCTTAGTGGACAGGTGTCACGCAACGGGAGCCCGCGTATCTCATGTTTTTTTTACACCGGATCTTGCCTTTGCTCATCGCGGCCGCCTTCATCGTCGGCTGCGCTCAATCCCCGACCAGGCCGGCACCCGAGCGCAAGCCGGTCGACGCATCCGAGAGCGCCGACAGCATGCACACATCGGAACCCGACGCGGATCTTGGCGTGGCGGAGACGGTCGCCGAACCGACCGCGGAACAGGGGAAGCGCGCCTTGACGATCCAGATCGGCAGCCAGTCGTTCGTCTACGCGGAGGGCGACCAGGTCGTCCGCACCGGCCCCATCTCCTCCGGACGCGAGGGACACCGCACGCCGCGCGGCACCTTCTCGGTGCTCAGCAAGGAGAAGGACAAGGTCTCCTCGCGCTACACCAACCAGCTCGGCTGGCAGGCCTGGATGCCCTACGCCATCCAGTTCTACGGCCACTATTTTCTGCACGAGGGCTGGCTCCCGGGTTATCCGGATTCAGCCGGTTGCGTGCGCGTCGGCGAGAAGGATGCCCGGTTCTTGTTCGAGCGCATGAAGATCGGCGATCTCGTCAGCGTCGTCGACTAAACCGCGCCCGGTGCGATATGCGTAGTGTGTTGGATTGACTTGGCCGCGCCGGCTCCGACCACTGTCGGAGCCGGCGCGGTTTAAAGTATTGAAATTTCGAATTAAACCGCGTCTCACCGAGGTCGAGGACATCTCCGAAGCCAAACGCAAAATGAAAACGACGCATGTCGCTCTGGATGCGGTTTAGGCGCATCGACACCTCCCGACGCGGGCAGCCAAACCAGCCGCCAAGCCGAGTTTGCCATCGCAAATAAGAGTCGATATCATTTGCGAGACGACCGTTCGGATAAGTCCGCGCCGGGATGTCCGAGTACCGCCTACCGGCCGGCCTCAGGGACGCCACGGCGCGCCGACCCGAAAGCCAGCTCGATCGTCCGTCGGGACTTCCAGCCAGCCAGTCCATGGAACCAGATCTCCGGAGACTGCACTGTGACTGCTCGCCCGATGAACTCCCACCCCATCGCCGTCCCTTGCAAGGCATCCCCGAGCACGCCTTGGGCCTTATCGTACGCCTCACCCGGGAGGCACCACCGACGATCAAGGTCCGATCGGCGCCGATTGACCGATGCGCCGGGTGCGGCGAAGATCCTCTGTTTGATGGCTGACAGGATTCCATTGGATGAAGCACCGCAATCTCATGCAGGCCCTCCTGCTCCTGACCATCGGCACCTTCACGGGTATCGGCAGCGCACAGGAGATCAAGCTCGAGCTCAACAAGCTGGAGCTCCAGCCCGAGACGAAGGCCTGTCGCGCCTACCTGGTCTTCGACAACAGCACCGGACCGGCGATCGAGGCCCTGCAGCTGGACCTGATCCTGTTCGACCAAGCAGGCGTGATTGCCCGACGCCTGGCTGTCGACACCGCACCCTTGCGGGCGGCGAAAACGACCGTGAAGCTGTTCGATATCCCGGACCTCGACTGCGCCGACATTCGGCGGATACTGATCAACGAGGTGCTCGAGTGTCGCGACGCCGAAGGCCCGCACACCGATTGCATCGAGCGCCTGACACTCTCGACGCGCGCCGAAACGCCGCTGGTGAAATGACCGATGACGCCGTACCGCGCCGAAGCCAGCCCCGTGGAGAAGCCGGATGACTGAAAACGAGACTGCTGCCGCACTCGCTTCGCTGAACCCCGCGACGTCCGACCTGCCGGATCCGACGACGGCAGCGGAGTCCTGGTTCGGCATCGTCGTCCCTTCTCCGATGACGATCGCCATCCCCGAGCCACTGCGCGCCCTGCTCGACGCCGGTGGTCCGGTAATGCTGATCCTGGCGGGGATGTCGGTCCTCGCCTTGACGATCGTCCTGATGAAGCTCTGGCAGTTTGCCCGCTTGCGAAACGGCGGCTCCGAGCGCATCGAGGACGCGCTGACCGACTGGCAGGCCGGTCGATGTGGCGAGGCGGTCGAGCGGCTCGCGCAGGCGCGCAATCCGCTCGCCGGGGTGGTTCGGACCGCCATGCTCGGGAGTCTCCACGCGAATGATCCGGCGACGCTGCGCGAAGAGGTCGAGCGCCGGGCCCAGGGGCTGCTGACGGCCTTGCGTGGCCATCTGCGCGGGCTTGAGGTGATCGCCAGCCTCAGTCCGCTGCTCGGTCTACTGGGAACCGTGATCGGGATGATCGACGCCTTCCGCGCCATGGAGGCGGCCGGCAATCAGGTCGATCCATCGGTGCTGTCCGGCGGGATCTGGGTCGCCCTGCTCACCACGGCCATGGGGCTGTCGGTCGCCATCCCGACCGTCGTGGCGCTGAATTGGCTGGAGCGTCTTCTCGAAGGCGTGACGCGTCGCCTGGAGGATCAGGTGACCCGCGTCTTCACCGGAGGATTGCGGCTCGACGGGCCGGTTGTTTCAGCGCAACAGCCGATTGTTGGGCCTCGGATCCCGCATGCGGTTTGAGTCGCCCGCGCCGCGCCGCCGCCTGATCGGCTTGACCCCGCTGATCGACGTGGTCTTCATCTTGCTCGTCTTCTTCATGCTCGCCTCCAGCCTGATCAACTGGCAGGCGATCGAGATGGGCACGCCGGCCTCGGCGACCGTCGGAACCCCGGTGGTCGGATCCTGGCTGGTGCGCGTGCAGCCCGATGGTCTGGATCTCAACGCCGAGACGATCGCCGCCGCCAAGCTTGCCGAACGCGTCGCGGCGCGGATCGGCGAAGACCCGGCGCAACGCATCCTGGTCCAGCCCGCGCCGGGCGTGAGCCTCCAGCATCTGGTCGACGTGCTGGACCTCCTGCGCGACGCCGGAGCCACGCACCTGACCCTCTTGCGCCTCTGACTCTCGATGCGATTGAAACGCCCCAAGCCAGCAGCCGACAGCGAAGCCAATCTGATTCCGCTGATCAATGTCGTCTTTCTGCTGTTGATCTTTTTCATGTTGGCCGGCCGACTCGCCCCGACCGAGTCGGTTGCCCTGGATCCCCCGCGCTCGGATAGCCCGCAGAGCACACGAGCAGCGCCGCTCGTCCTGCTGATCGACCGAACCGGACAGATCAGCCTCGACGGCGAGCTGCTCGAGGAGACGACCCTCGCCGAGTGGGTTGCCGAAAGGCTCGCGGACGGCCCACGGCACCTGCAGATCAAGGCGGACGCGACCCTCGAAGCACTTCGCCTGGTCGATCTGCTTGAGCAGCTGCGCGCCACCGGGGCCGAAGACATCGACCTCTTGACGTTGGCGCGAGAGGAATGACCGCAGGATGATAGAGCCTCGACGCCATCAGTGGGTGCTCGCACTCCTCTTCGCCCTCGCCGCCCACCTCGCCCTCGCGAAGCTGCTCGAGCCGCCGGCGCCGATCGCGCCGGACGATCCCGGCATCCGCATCTCGCTCGGAGGGGCGGGGCCTGCCGGTGGTGACGGCGCAGCGGACGCGGTCGAATCCATCGCGGCGGACAGCCTGCCGACCGAGACCTTGGAGGCGACGGCGATCCAGGCCGTCAGCGCTCCCGTCCTCGCCCCCGTGCCCGCGACGGCCACCGAGACCATCCGGGCCGCCGAGCCCGCACCGCCTCCACCGGTCTCCGCCGCGGAAGCCGTGACTCCGAAGCCGAAGGCCGAGATGGTTAAAGGCCGCGAGACCCCGCCGCCACGGACGGCTCAAGCCGCACCCAGGTCAAAGAAAGAACCCCAAACGGCCCAGCAAACCAAGCAGCCCCGACCGACCAAGGCCAATACGGCATCCGCAGACGCCGAAGCCGCCGGCAACGCGACCGGCGAACGCAGCACGGGCGGCGCGGACGCCCCCTCGGCCACCGGCGCGGGCGTTGGCGGCGGAACGGCCGGAACGTCTGACGGCGGCAAGTCCAAGAACCGTTACTACGCCGAGCTCGCGGCCTGGTTGGAGCGACACAGACGCTACCCGTCACAAGCCCGGAAGTTGCGTCAGGAAGGCATCGTCAGGGTCCGTTTCGTGATCGACAGCAGCGGGAAGGTCATCTCGCATCGCATCGAAGCGAGCTCGGGCCATACCGCGCTCGATCATGCCGCATCGGAGCTGCTCAGGCGAGCGTCCCCGATGCCTGCGATCCCGGCAAGCATGGGCCAGTCCCGGCTCGAGATCGTGGTCCCGATCGCGTATCGATTGCGCTAAACCACGTCCAGAGCGAGATGCTCACTTTCGAGTGAGCTCGACGTTTGGTGCATCCACGACCCTTAGCGGGGGACGCGGTTTAGAATTGAATATTTTTGAGTATCTTAAACCGCGCCAGCTCCAACGGTCGTCAAGTCTGCCTGGGCCGATCCCATCCAAGAACATCGCATACCGCGCTGGGCGCGGTTGAACAGCGATTCGAAATCAACACGAAGACGAAGGTTGGTCACAATATCGACTTCGGCACGATCCGGGGATTCAGGCAATCCCGTTGGACGTCTCGCGCTCTTTCGACATAAGCTTTCGGCTCCGGCATCGCCCGCCTTGCCGCGACGGTCGCCGAGGTTCGGGCGCAGGATCCGAGCCGCCCGGTCGTTCTCCTCTTCGCGGGCGATCTCCTGCAGGGAACGCTGACATCCAGCCTGTTCCGGGGCGTGCCCGACCTGATGCTGCTGGGCCGCATGGGTGTGGATGCCGCCGTCATGGGGAATCACGAGCTGGATTACGGCCAAGCGGTCTTTCGCCGTTTGAGCGAAGAGGCCGCATTCCCTTTCCTGAGCGCCAATGTGGCGTCCGACCCAGAACCGCTGCCGGTGCTGGCCTCGGTCGTCATCGACCGGCCGGGCGAGCCGAAGGTCGCGGTCCTGGGACTCACCACGCCGGAGCTGACCACGGCGACCCATCCGCGCAACATCGAGGGCATCAGCGTGGAGGAGCCGATCGCCGTCGCTCGACGCCTGGTACCGGCGCTGCGCGACGCGGCCGACCTGGTGGTGGTGCTCTCGCACCTGGGGATTGCGGACGATCGCCGGCTGGCCGCATCCGTGCCCGGTATCGACCTGATCGTGGGCGGACACAACCATAACCTCTACGCACAGCCGGTGATCGTAGAGAACGTGCCCATCGTCCAAGCCGGCGAGCGCGGCGGCTGGCTGGGACACATGGATTTCCGGTGCCGCGAGGGCCGCCTGACGGGCACCGACTACACCCTGATCCCGATCGATGCCGCGAGCCCGGAGGATCCGCAGATCGCGGAGGAGGTCCGGCTGATCACCCTGGACGCCGAGCGGGAGCTCGACACAGAGACGAGATGCTCGAGACGATGACCGAGCCTGTCATGACCGGACGCCTGATCTCGGACATGGTCATCGAGGGCTTCCGCACCGCGAGCCCGGTGAATGGCCAAACAGATGGGCGGATCACGCGACGCTGAGTCTCGGCGCGTTCATCGCCGACGTCGAGTAGAACTCAAACCGAGCCCGGGTCCAATGCCGCAGCGCCTCCTCGGAGGCGCTGCGGCATTTCCTTATCCGAACGCAGCGCGAAACCGTTCCAGGAAGCTGTCGTACTCGGCCTCGGGCAGCAGGTTGATCCCGGCTGCCGCCTTGCGCCCCCCGCCGCTCGGAAAACTGCGACAGAGCACATCCGCCCCGTCCGGGCGCGCGAGCGGGGCACGGACACTGACGAGAAACCCGCCCCCGGGCAACCGGGTCAGCATGGCATGCGCCTGCTCGGGCGCCTGCCCGGCCAGCTCGTTGGCGAAGACGCCGCTGGCACGGCGCGCCCAGGGCTCGGCCGGCAGGATAAAGAGACGGTGCCGCTCGCTCTCGTACGCGGGTGCGACGGCGCGCGCTCGGGCCATGTCGTCGGCATAGCCGTCACGCAGGGCAGCGAACGTCGGATCCTCGACGATAAAGGTCAAGGGATCGGCGTAAGGCCGCAAGCTGCGAAACAGCACGTCCGGGGCAAACAAGAGGTCGTCGACCGTCTCGCCGTAACCGTTGTAATTGAGATAGATGCCGAGATCGCGCAGCAGGCCGAGCTCGCCTTCGGTCAGGCCCAATGGCTCGGCAGCGCGACGCGCGGACGTGTCGAAATTGTCCCCGAAGGTCCCGACCACCGCCCATGCGCGTTGCGCGCCATCAAGATAATCGTCGACCAAGAGACTGGTCCCCTTGTCGGGCAGCGTCTCGATATGGACATCGAGCGCCGGGTGGTCTGGGATCTCGCCGGCGAAGTGGTGATCGAAATAGCGGATGCGCACCCCCTGCCCCAGCAATCGCTCGACCGCCCCGCGATTCTTGTCGAACGAGATATCGAGGGCGGTGACCTGATCGCCCTCGACCGCCTCGACCCGCTCGAGCAGGGCGATATCGCGTTTCACACCGGTGACCAGGATGCTCTCGATCGGCTCGGCCAAGCGCAGTTGTTGCAGGGCACAGAGACCGTCGGCATCGCCGTTGAAGACATCGTAATGACTCATCTGGAAAACCCCATGCGTGCGGAAGGTTGCCGTCTGATTATCCGCCCAACCGCCCGGCCGGTCCAAATCCGTATCCACCCTCGCCGATGCTCCACGACGCCGTTCACGCCGAACAGGGCTTAGCCGGCGTTGCTCGCGGCGTTCGCGATCGGTAGACTTTGAAGTCCTCTCAAGTCTTCGACGGATAAGAACGGCGTGGCGAGCCGACGGGTAGATTGCCCCGAGCGCCTCGGCTCGCGATTCCGCCGATCCGACCCAACCTCTTTACGAATCCACTATTTGGAATCATCATGGCTAGCGAGCAGACCCTGTCCATCATCAAGCCCAACGCAGTGGCAAAGAACGCCATCGGCGCCATCCTGAGCCGTTTCGAAGCCGCCGGGCTGCACATCGTCGCCGCGCGGATGCTCCACATGAGCAAGGAGCAGGCTTCGGCCTTCTACGGGATCCACCAGGGCAAGCCCTTCTTCGACGAGCTGGTCGAGTTCATGACATCCGGTCCGGTGATGGTCCAGGTGCTCGAGGGCGAAGACGCGGTTGCGAAGAATCGCGACATCATGGGTGCGACCAACCCGGCGAATGCCGCGCCGGGCACCATCCGTGCGGACTTCGCCGATTCTTTCACCGAAAACGCGGCGCACGGCTCGGATGCCGCGGATACCGCGGCCGTTGAGATCGCCTTCTTCTTCCCGGAAGGCGTCTGCCCGCGCACCCGCTGAGGATCCCCGTGGCCTACGCCGAGCTCAAGCCCAATCTACTCGACCTGGATCTTGCCGACTGCGAGAGGCTGATGCTCGGGCTCGGTTTCAAGGCGTTTCACGGACGCAGCCTCTTCAAGTGGATCCACAAGCACGGCGTCGTCGACTACGACGCCATGACGGATCTGTCCAGGGCGCTGCGCGATGCACTGCGCGAGACCGTCGAGATCCGCCTGCCGCGGATCATCCACGATCAGCCATCGGCCGACGGCACCATCAAATGGATCATGGAGCTGGAAGACGGCCAGCGCATCGAGACCGTCTTCATCCCGGAGGGACGGCGCACCACCATCTGCGTCTCCTCGCAGGTGGGGTGCGCGCTCAACTGCTCCTTCTGCGCGACCGCCACACAGGGCTTCAACCGCAACCTGACGGTCGGCGAGATCGCCGGTCAGATCTGGCATGCGACACGACAAATGGGCAGCGCGCCTTCCAACGTCGTCATGATGGGCATGGGCGAGCCGTTGGCCAACTTCGATGCCGTCGTCAAGGCGATGGAGATCATGCAGGACGACTTCGCCTACATGATCGCGAAGACGCGCCTGACGCTCAGCACCTCGGGCATCGTCCCGAACATCTACCGGCTGGCCGAGGTGAGCGACGTCTCGCTGGCCGTCTCGCTGCATGCGCCGAACGATGCCCTGCGCGACGAGCTGGTCCCGATCAACCGCAAGTACCCGCTCGCCGAGCTGCTGCCGGCCTGCAAGGCGTACGTGGGCAGCGACAAACGCCGCCGCATCACCTGGGAATATGTGATGCTCGACGGCATCAACGACAGCCTTGCGCACGCCAAGCAGATGATCCGCTTGCTCGAGGGGATCCCGTCGAAGGTCAACCTCATCCCCTTCAACCCCTTCCCCGGAAACCAGTACGGCACCTCGCCGCCCGAGCGCATCGAGGCATTTCGCGCGCGGCTCGCCGGTGCGGGCATCTTCACCATGACCCGCAAGACACGGGGCGACGAGATCGCCGCTGCCTGCGGGCAGCTCGTCGGGCGGGTCGAGGATCGCACCCGTCGGCTCGGGCGCGTCGCGGTGGCGATTCCGTTGAACGACCGGGCCCGGACCCGGAAGGCGGCGACGCCATGACGCGTCATCGCGCCGTGCGCCTCGTGATGCATGCCGTACTGATGCCGAGCGCACTCTGTTTCGGCTTGATCGGTTGCGCGAGCAACGTGACGCAGCAAGACTCCGATCCGCTCGGGCTCGATCCGCAGGACAGTCCCGCGTCGCTCTACGTCGAGATGGCCGAGGAGTACTACAACCGGGGCCAGACCGAGGTCGCCTTCCGGCGCGCTCAACAGGCGATCGAGGCCGACAAGAATTATCCCAAGGCGCACGTGTGGCTCGCCTTCATGTACGAAGAGATGGGCAAGCCCGACCTTGCGGCGACCCACTATGAGCGCGCCATCAAGCTCGCGCCGAACAACTCGGATGTTCTCTACGCGTTCGGCGCCTATCAGTGTCGACAAAAGCGCTACGCAGAGGCGGACATCTACTTCAAGAAGGCGCTGGATAATCCACTCTATTCGACGCCATGGGTCGCGATGACCAACGCAGGCTCCTGTGCGGTGAGCGCCGGTGACGCGGCCAAGGCGGAAGGCTACTATCGCGCTGCCGTCACCGCCAACCCCGGCTTCGGCCCGGCGCTGGTCAAGCTCGCGGAGATCGAGCTCAAACGCGGCAATATGCAGGGAGCAAAGGTCTATCTGGATCGCTATTTCGAGCCGACGACCTTGCGCACCCCGGCGACGGCCCGCGAGGCACTCGCCGCCGCGGTCACAACCGAACGTGCACTGGGTAACCGAGCCCGCGCAGCCGAGTACGAGCAGGCGTTGCGCGCAAGCTTCCCGAATACACCCGAGACCCGCGAGCTGTAGGGACCTCACGAGTGACAAACCAGACACAACCGACCGATCCGAACGACCAGAACGTGGTCGAATTCGGCGATAGCCCAGGGCGACGCCTGCGGGTTCAGCGTCAATCGCGTGGCCTGGCGATCGAGCGAATCGCCTCGCAGCTACATCTCAAGCCCGAGATCATCGAGGCGCTCGAACAGGATCGCTTCGACCTCTTGCCCGATCCGGTCTTCATCACCGGCTATCTGCGCAACTACGCGCGCATGCTCGGGGTTGACTCGACGCCACTCATTGCCGCCTATCAGGCCCACGCCAGGACGCCGAAGGGGATCGAGCCAACCCGCCCGATCCCGGGATCCGATCGCGATTCGGGCGGCACCCGCATCTTGGTGCGCCTCGTCAGCCTCGCCTTGGCCGCCGCGGTCGTCGCGATGATTGCACTCTGGTGGCACGATCGCCCCGAGCTCACCCCGGAGCTGGGCCTCGACACGACAGACCCGGAACCGTTGGTGATCTATGACGAGGGCGAGGGCGAGGGCGGTGGCGGGAACGAGGGCGTCGCTTCGCCGGCTCCCGAGATCGCCGAGCAGACACCCGAAGCGGTGACCGAATCGACCCGGACGGATCGCCTCGCAACACCGGCGCCGCCCGAGCCGCCGATCGCCGAGCGGTCCGCGACCGACCCGGATTGGCCCACCACGCGCCTCGTCTCGCCCGCATCCATACCCGAGCCGGCGTCCGAGCCGACAGCCGGCCCGGTCGCCGAGACCGCGAGCACGCAGATTACAACGGCCGCGACGCCCGATGTCGAAGCCCCGACGTCCGCCCCCGAGCCCACGACGGCGCCGGCGACAAAGGGCATCGTCCTTGAGTTTGCGGGCCCATCTTGGCTCGAGGTCCGCGACGCCGCGGGACAGCGCCTCATCGTCGGCGAGATGAAGGCCGGGGATCGACGCGAAGTCACGGGGCAAGCGCCTTTCCGGTTCACCGTCGGGCGGGTCAACAACAGCAGCATGACGGTTGACGGCAAGCCCTTCGACCTGGAAGCCCGTTCGCGCGGCAACGTGGCGCGCTTCTCGTTCGACCCCGCATCCCCGGAGTGACGGTGCGGTCAGGCCGAACCCATCCGAGCGTCGTCCGCAGACACCGAGTCGCCGAGCATGAGTAAGTCCATCCAGGCCATTCGCGGTATGCACGACATCCTGCCCGAGGCCGTTGCCACCTGGCATCGCATCGAGGACACCTCGCGCAACATCCTCGCGGGCTACGGTTATGCCGAGATCCGCACCCCGATCATCGAGGTTACGGATCTGTTCAAGCGCTCCATCGGCGAGGTCACCGACATCGTCGAAAAGGAGATGTACAGCTTCGAGGATCGCAACGGCGACAGCTTGAGCCTGCGCCCGGAGGGCACCGCCAGCTGCGTGCGCGCCGCGATCGAGCACGGGCTGCTCGTCGCACCCCAGCGCCTGTGGTATCGCGGCCCGATGTTCCGTCACGAGCGCCCGCAACGCGGGCGCTATCGGCAGTTCAATCAGATCGGCGCCGAGGTCTTCGGTCTCACGGGACCGGATATCGATCTCGAGCTGATCCTGCTCACCGCGCGCCTATGGCGCGCGCTCGGGCTGACGGGGCTACGTCTGGAGATCAACAGTCTCGGCGACCCCCAGGAGCGCCGGCTGTATCGCGAGCAGCTCATGACCTATCTGGAGACACGGCGCGAGCATTTGGACGCCGAGAGTCTGCGACGTCTGCATACCAATCCACTGCGCGTCCTGGACTCCAAGCATCCCGAGACACAGAAGGTCGTTGCCGATGCGCCGACGCTGATGGATCATCTCGGCGAGGTTAGCCTGGCTCACTTTCAGGGCATCCGTCGGGGTCTGGATCAGGCGGGGATCCCCTACCGGCTCAATCCGCGGCTGGTGCGGGGTCTGGACTACTACAACCGCACGGTGTTCGAGTGGATCACCGAGGATCTGGGTGCCCAAGGCACCGTCTGTGCCGGCGGTCGCTATGACGGACTGGTCGAGCAGCTCGGTGGCCGGGCGACACCTGCCGTCGGCTTCGCCTTGGGCCTTGAGCGGCTGGTGGAGCTGCTCGCGCTCGCGGGCCATGCCGACGAACCTGCGGTGCATGCCTACCTGGTCGCGGTCGGCGATCAAGCCCAGCTCGAGGCCCCGCTCCTAGCCGAGCGTCTGCGCGATGCCCTGCCCCGTCTGCGCCTCATGTCCCACTGCGGCGGCGGCAGCTTCAAGAGCCAGTTCAAGAAGGCCGACAAGAGCGGCGCAGCCTTCGCACTTGTGCTGGGCGAGTCGGAGCTGGCGCAGGGTATCGTCGGCGTCAAACCCTTGCGGGCCGAGAGTGGCCAACAGGAGCTTGGGTTCGACGAATTGGTCGATGTCCTGAACCGAGAGATCGAGAGCCCGGATTGATGGCGGCGGGCGAAGACGCCGGCCAAGCCGCACGGGAATCCAAGTCACCACGGAGAGCGAAGTGAGTTACGAGACCGACGACGAAAAAGTCGAAGCCATCAAGACCTGGTGGAAAGAGAACGGCGTGGCGATCGTCATGGGCATCGCCATCGGCCTGGGCGCCATCGTCGGCTGGCGCTACTGGGGCGATTATCGCGACAGCGTTGCCGGTCAGGGCTCGGCGGTCTTCGATCAGGTGCTCGCGAACGCCGCGACCGGTCAAACCGAGGCGGTCGTGGCCCAGGCCCGCATGCTGAGCGACGAGTTCGCCTCGACGCCCTATGCGGCGCTCGGAGCGCTGGTCGAGGCGAAGGCGCTCTACGAGTCGGGCCAAGCCGAGGCGGCCATAACCGCCTTGACGGGGGTGATCGGCGCCGCCCCGGATCCGGCTCTGGCCCGCATCGCGGCACTTCGTTTGGCGCGGATCCAGGTTGCTGAGGGCCGCTTGGACGAGGCAGCCAAGACCGTTGCGGATCACGACAACAGTCCCGAATTTGCCGGCGACTTCGCTGCGGTGCGGGGCGACATCGCTGCGGCACGCGGGGACACGGTCGCGGCGCGCGCAGCTTACGAGCAGGCGATCGCCGAAGGGACCGGGTTCTCGCAGTTGATCCGTCTCAAGCTCGACAACCTACCCGCCGCCGGATAGCGGTCGGAGAGCCGTCTATGGTCACGCAATCGAAAGCGGGCGCCGCCCGACTCGGGGTTCTGCTGCTCGCCGGCCTATTGAGCGGTTGCGGCATGATCCCCTGGCTCGGCGCCGACAAGGATCCGACGCCCCCGACCAAGCTCACCGAGATCGTGCAGACAGTCGGCTTGACGACCCTCTGGTCGGCGCGGGTTACGCGCGGCACGGCCGGACGGCGGCTCTACTTGGTTCCGATGCTTGCTGCAGACCGTCTCTATGTCGCCGATTCGCGCGGTCGGTTGGTCGCCGTCGCCGCGGACAGCGGGCGCGTCCTCTGGGAACGCGACACGGACCTGCATTTCAGCGGCGGCCCGGACGTCAAGGGCGACCGATTGGTCATCGGCACCAGCCGGGGCGAGCTCCTCGCCTTCTCCACCAGCGACGGCAAGGAGCTCTGGCGCGCACAGCTCGGCAGCGAGGTCCTCTCGGTCCCGCGCCTGACCGACACGGCCCAAGTCATCGTCCACACCCTCGACGACAGCGTCTACGGGATCGACGCCAGTACCGGCGCCCGGCAATGGCGTGTCAATTATCCCGCCCCCGTGCTCACCTTGCGCGGCAGCAGCAGTCCGGTCATGACACCTGCGGGGATCCTCGTCGGCCTCTCGGGCGGCAAGCTCGTGAACCTCGACCCGGCCGACGGCGCTCCGCTCTGGGAGGTCGCCGTCACCCGCCCGAGCGGGCGTTCCGAGCTCTCGCGCATTGCCGATATCGATGCCGACCCGGTCGTGATCGGGACCATTGCCTTCGTCGGCTCCTACAACGGGGATTTGGCCGCCGTCGACATCACGACCGGCACCGTCATCTGGCGACGCGAGCTCTCGGCGCATGCCGGGCTCGCCGCCGACGCGTCCGACCTCTTCATCACCGATTCGAGCGACCAGATCTGGGGCGCCAACCCGAGCGACGGCGCCGGACGCTGGCGTCAGGAGGGTCTGCGCTACCGCCAGGTGACTGCCCCTGCGTTGGTGGGCAACCTGATTGCGGTCGGCGACTTGGACGGCTATGTCCATCTGCTCACACGCACCGACGGCCGTCTGGTCGGGCGCACCCGCATCACGGGGAAAGGGGCGATCACGGCACGACCCTTGGTCGTCGGCAATCGACTCTATGTTTACGCCAACGACGGCACCCTAGCCGCATTGAGCGTCGGCGGTGCGCCTGCGGCCAAGATGGGCCCGCGCGGCAGCGCGCCCGCCGATGCAGGCGCCGCCTCTCGCGATGTCGACACCGTTCCGGCCGATTCGCCGGGATCCGCACCACCGGAGTCCAGCCCCTGAACGGCATGCTGCCCGTCGTCACCCTGATCGGCCGGCCCAACGTGGGCAAGTCGACCCTCTTCAATCGCCTCACCCACACGCGGGATGCACTGGTTGCGGACTTTCCCGGCCTGACCCGGGACCGCCAGTACGGGATCGGCGTCGTCGGACCGAGCCGTTACGTCATCGTCGACACCGGCGGCATCAGTCAGGCCGTCGACGGGGTCGAGGCGCTGATGGAACGCCAGGTCCAGCTTGCGATCGACGAGGCGGATCATCTGCTCTTCCTCGTCGACGCACGCGACGGCTGCACCCCGGGCGACCTCGAGATCGCCGCACGGCTTCGCCGCATGGGCAAGGCGGTCAGCCTGGTGGTCAACAAGAGCGACACCATGGATCCGGTGCTGGCCACCGCCGATTTCCATCGACTCGGTCTCGGCGAGCCGATGGCGGTCTCGGCCACCCACGGACGCGGCGTGCAGAACCTCGTCGACGCGGTCTTCGCGGGTTTCCCGGCGGCCGACGAGGAGGGGATCGGCGCCGCACAGACCGAGGAAGGCATCCGGGTCGCGATCGTCGGGCGCCCTAACGCGGGCAAATCGACACTCATCAACCGCATCCTCGGCGATGACCGGCTGGTCACCTTCGACAGCCCAGGCACGACGCGCGACAGCATCTTCGTCCCCTTCGAGCAGCAGGGTCGCCACTACACCCTGATCGACACCGCGGGCATGCGCCGTCGCGCACGGATCGACGACGTGATCGAGAAGTTCAGCGTCATCAAGACGCTGCAGGCGATCGACGCGGCCAACGTCGTCATCCTGGTGCTCGATGCCCACGAGGGCGTCGGCGAGCAGGACGCCACGCTCGCCGGACACATCATCGAGCGCGGCAGAGCACTCGTGGTCGCGATCAACAAGTGGGACGGGCTGGCCCCGGACCAACGCGAGCAGATCAAGACCCAGTTCGCGCGCAAGCTTGCCTTTCTCGACTTCGCCAAGATGCACCTGGTCTCCGCCCTGCACGGCAGCGGTGTCGGCCTGCTGCTCGACGAGGTCGAAAAGGCCTACGCCAATGCCACCCGCAACCTCTCGACTCCCGAGCTAACGCGACTGCTCGAGGACGCCGTTCAGGAACATCAACCGCCACTGGTGCACGGGCGGCGCATCAAGCTGCGCTATGCCCACCAAGGCGGGCGCAACCCGCCCATCATCATCATCCACGGCAACCAGACCGAGTCGGTTCCGGACACCTACCGGCGCTATCTGATCAATCGTTTCAGGCGCGAGCTCAAGCTCCTCGGCACCCCCTTGCGGATCGAGTTCAAAAGCGGTACCAACCCCTTCGCCGGTCGCCGCAACACGCTCACGCCCGGCCAGATCAAGCATCGCCAGCGCCTCAAGACGTTCGTCAACCGTAAGCGATAGCGGATATCGCAGAGACACAATATATGAACCTTTGGAGACTACAGATGTTCTATCCATTGCTGCTTGCCCTGCTTCTGCTGCCTCCGGCATCTTTCGGCGCCGATTACTACCTGAGTGCCGCCGGCCGAGATACAAACCATGGAGGTTCTCCTCAAGCCCCCTGGCGTTCCTTAAACAAAATCAACGATTTGATTCTGTATCCCGGCGATCGCGTATTCTTGCGCGGCGGAGACAGCTTCGCGGGGAATCTATTCTTCGACGCATTCGATCAAGGAACAGCGGAAGCGCCCATTCGTATCGGCTCCTATGGAACAGGCAGAGCCACGATCCTGGCCGGCGACGGCGACGGCATCTTTGCCTACAACACGGCCGGATTCGTCATTTCCAATCTCAACGTCAGGGGTACGGAAGCGGATGTCAACGACGGAGCCGGCATCATCTTCTACACCGACCTTGCGGGAGGCGTGAAGCTCGACAGCGTCAATTTGAGCAAGATCGATGCAAGCGGATTTCATCATGCAGGCGTCGAGATCGGCGCATGGAACGGGACGACAGGCTTTACGAACGTTTCCATCAACGGCGTTCGCGCATACGACAACGCCAAGAACGGGATCTCCGTTTGGGGATACGATGCACCGGGATTCAGCGGCTACGCCCATCGAAACGTCGTCGTGACCGGCAGCTTCGCATACCGAAACCGGGGCGTCTCCGGAGTCCGAGAACCGACCGGCAGCGGCATCGTGCTCTCGAATGTCGACGGCGGCCGGATTGCGCGATGCGTGGCCCACTCCAACGGTGAGCGCAACACCTCGAGCAGCGGCCCGATCGGGATATGGGCTTGGAGAGCGAACCGAATCACCATCCAATTCAACGAGTCCTACGCCAATCGCACCACGACGGGAGCCTCCGACGGCGGCGGTTTCGATCTTGACGGCGGCATGACCAATTCATTCCTACAGTACAACTACTCGCACGACAATGATGGTGCCGGTTATCTTTTGGCTCAGTACGACTCTGCCCCTTCATTCAAAAACAACGTCATTCGATACAACATTTCCCAAAACGACGGGCGCCGCAACACGTATGGCGGGATCATGGTCTGGAGCAAGGCACCGCTGGAGATCTCCAACAGCCACATTTACAACAACACGATCTATCTCTCACCGTCGACAACCGGCAATGTCTGCGGCATTCGGGTGCCATCCCAAACATCCTCTCTGACCATTCGCAACAACATCATCTTCACGACCGGCGGCGCTCCTCTGCTTTGCGTGGCGAGTGGCCAACAGGGACTTACCGTACAGGGCAACACCTACTGGTCCAACGGTGCTCCCTTCAAGATTCAGTGGGGGTCGACGATCTACTCGAGTCTCTCGTCCTTCCAGGGAACCGGCCAAGAAATGCTTCAGGGCGTTCCGACCGGATTCAATCTCAACCCCGGACTCGTGAGACCGGGTCTCGGCGGGACCATCAATAACCCGAATGGATTGGCGAAGATGCTTGAGTATCGCTTGACGACCAACTCACCGCTCATCAACCGCGGACTCGATCTCGGATCCCACTTTGGATTAACGACCGGCACGCGAGACTTTTACGGCACCACCCTGCCTCAACGCGGCGCTTTCGATATCGGCGCCCATGAGCTCGCCTACTGACAACCGGGACGGTTGAATATCCCGACGGGAAGACGCCGATTCGATCCCGCTATCGGCCGTGTGCCGCACGACCGAGGACCGACGTAATTCGGAAATCCCCGATCACCGACATTGCGCAGACCATCCAGCTCGCGGTCGAGCCGGTGCTCCTGCGCGAGGTCTTACTCGCCACGGCCGGGTTGCGGTTCCGGCGTCACCTGGGGCATGCGGGGGCGGACGCCCTTCGGGCTGCGTTTCGTGGTGCCGACGATGCCGAACGGCATCGCCAAGGATGACGACCTGGGTCTCGCGATGCTGAACGGTTATTTCCACCCGAGCGCATCGTCTCCAGAGATGCGGAGGATCCGCGCTCGGTCCGGCACGAGAACGAGAACGAGAACGAGAACGAGAACGAGATCCTGACACAGATCTTCTTACCGATTCATTAGATCACCGCTTGCGCATCTTTCACGTTGCCGAGTCGCGCGACAGGGCTTCGGATGCCGCATAGGCCGTCCCCGCGCGGAGAATCTCGACGCTCTTGACCCTGACGGGATTCAAGATCGGTCACAAAAATGGCACACTTGCCGACGGACGACAAAGACCGGCGGCGAGGTTGGCCGGTCGCCATACCCACTACCGAGGTTCGACCACAGCATGAGCGACTCAGTCAAGTATCTGCTCGACGAGCAACATCTCCCGCGCACTTGGTACAACATCAACGCCGATCTCCCCACCCCGCTCGACCCGGTCCTGCATCCGGGCACCCAACAGCCCATTACGGCGGACGATCTGGCGGTGATCTTCCCGCGTGCCGTGATCGAGCAGGAGATGAGCACCGAGCGCGAGATCGAGATCCCCGAGCCGGTGCGCGAGGTCTACCGGCAATGGCGCCCCTCGCCGCTCTATCGGGCGCGTCGACTGGAAAAGGCGCTCAAGACGCCGGCGAAGATCTATTACAAGTACGAGGGCGTCAGTCCCGCCGGCAGCCACAAGCCCAACACCGCCATCCCGCAGGCCTTCTACAACAAGCAGGAGGGCGTGAAGCGCATCACCACCGAGACCGGTGCGGGTCAATGGGGCTCGTCGCTCGCCTTGGCAGGATCCATGTTCGGCCTCGAGATCGTGGTCTACATGGTCAAGGTGAGCTTCCAACAGAAGCCGTACCGTCGCGCCTTCATGGAGACCTTCGGGGCCCAATGTATCGCCAGCCCGAGCGAAACCACCGCATCCGGACGTGCCATCCTCGCCGAGCATCCCGACAGCACCGGCAGCCTCGGTATCGCCATCAGCGAGGCCGTCGAGCTAGCCGCCCAGCGCGACGACACCAAGTACGCGCTCGGCAGCGTGCTGAACCACGTCCTGCTGCACCAGACGGTGACCGGCATAGAGGCACAAAAGCAGTTGGAGATGGCCGGCGACTACCCGGATATGATCATCGGCTGCACCGGCGGCGGCAGCAACTTCGCCGGCATTGCCTTCCCCTTCCTGGGCGAGAAACTGCGCGGCGGCCGCGACATCGAGCTGATCGCCGTCGAGCCATCGGCCTGCCCGACCCTCACCAAGGGTCTCTTCGCCTACGACTACGGCGATACCGCCAAGCTGACCCCGCTGGTCAAGATGTATACGCTCGGCTCCAGCTTCGTACCGCCGGGCTTCCACGCCGGCGGGCTGCGTTATCACGGCATGGCGCCGCAGATCAGCCATCTGACCAAGCTCGGCTTCATCACCCCGACCTCCTACAATCAGTTGGATTGCTTCGCCGCCGGCATCCAATTCGCCAAGGCCGAGGGCATCATCCCGGCGCCCGAGGCCAACCATGCCGTGAAGGCCGCGATTGTCGAGGCCGAGAAGTGTCGCGAGTCCGGCGAGGCCAAGACGATCCTGTTCAACCTCTGCGGACACGGCAACTTCGACATGCAGGCCTACACCGATTACTTGGCCGGTAAGCTGAAGGATCTGACCTACGCCGAGGACGAGGTCGCGATGGCCTTGGCAGGGCTTCCGAGCGTGGCTTAGATCCCTGACAAGAGACCCCGAGCCGAGACGACGCCAGGAGATTCATATGACCGGGAATCGTTCTCGGCACACCAGCGCATTTCACGGGATCTTGATGCTGCTCGTTGCGGCTGCAGCCTGGGGGGCCGAGGAGCCGTCGGCCGATCGGGAGCCGACAGTCTCGCCCGATGCCGAAATCGAAGCGATGTCCCTGCGTCTCCTAGGCATGGAGGGGAAACTCAAGGAATCCGCGCATGCGCGCAAGAGCGCCGAGCAAGCCCGCACGGAGGCGGAGCGCCGGCTTGCGGAGGGAAGCCAGGAGATCGAGCGCCTGAACGGCGAGGTGCAACGCCTCAAGGAGGCGCTGCTCGACCTTGAGCGGACCCTCAGCGAGCGTGATCGGCGACTCTCCGAGCTCGATGCCCGCCGACTCTCGCTGACCACGGCCCACGAGGCACTCGAACGCCGGTTCGAGGCGCTCCGCGCACGGGTTCCCCAACAGGACGGCGGCACACTCGACGCAGACCGGGCACGGCAGGCTGCCCGCGAGGCCTACGAGCGGCTGCGTGAGACGCTGCGGATTCCGGACTTGACACGGGACGCGACCGCCAAGCAGACGATCGCCGACGCCGAGAGGCTGCTGCACCGACATCAACTCGCTCTAGCCAGGGTAGTCGATGCGCAAGGCGCCTATCGGGTTCGTCCGAGCGACTCATTGGCACTGATCAGCAGCCGTTGCTACGGCGACAGCAGTCGATGGCGTACGCTGTTCGAGACCAATCGCCATGTTCTCGAAGACCCCGATCAACTGATGCCCGGCGTCACGCTGGTCGTCCCTTGAGTCCGGCCACTTGCGAAACGCCGAATCACGCCGACCCCCAATCCCTCGATGACGAATTCTTGCGTTCGCAGATCGACCGGGATCGGCTCGAAACTGGGATTCTCGGGCAACAGATACACCCGGTCGGCCCCTTGCCCGTGCTGACGTAGGCGCTTAACCGTGACCTCGTCGCCGAAACGTGCCACCACGATTTGACCGTCGTATACCTCGGATGCGATATGAACCGCCAGAAGATCGCCGTCGAGGATGCCGGCATTGCACATGCTGCTGCCGCGAACCCGCAGCAGATAGTCCGCACGGGGGCGAAACAGATCCGGATTGACCGGGCACCAGTCCTCGATGTGCGCTGCGGCCAGGATGGGACTGCCGGCAGCGACACGCCCGATGATCGGAAGCTCGAGCTCACCGGCGGCGGCCCGATCGACGAGCCGGATGCCACGCGAACGGCCTCGCGTCAGCTCGATCGCGCCGTGCCGTGCCAGGGCTCGCAGATGATCCTCGGCTGCGTTGGCGGAACGAAAGCCGAAGGTCTGCGCGATCTCCGCGCGTGTCGGCGGCACCCCGGTTTCGCGGATATGCGACCTGATCAACTCCAGGATCTGCCGCTGTCGAGAGGTCAGGTCATCGCTCATGTCGGAGAAGCGCTCGACGTCATGGGCTGTCATTTTAGACAGTCCAGCAGGATTATCCATCGATGAACAAAGAAAAGCGCAGTCGTCTCTTCGAGCGCCTTCGCGCCGCCAATCCGGCGCCGACGACGGAGCTGTTGTATCGCACGCCCTTCGAGCTTCTGGTGGCGGTGATCTTGTCGGCACAGGCGACCGATAAGGGGGTCAACAAGGCCACGGCGCGCCTGTTCGCGGTGGCCGATACGCCCGAGGCGATGCTCGCCCTCGGCGAAGAGGTCCTCAAGGCCCATATCCGGACCATCGGACTCTTCAACAGCAAGGCAGCGAATATCATCAAGACCTGCACGCTCCTGGTCGCAGAGCACGGCGGCGAGGTCCCGCGCGAGCGCAAGGCCCTGGAGGCACTCCCCGGCGTCGGACGCAAGACGGCCAACGTGGTTCTCAATACCGCCTTCGGCGAGCCGACAATGGCCGTCGACACCCATATCTTCCGAGTGGCCAATCGCACCGGCCTCGCGCCCGGAAAGAACCCGCTCGCGGTCGAGCAGGCGTTGCTGCGCCGTGTCCCCAAGGTCTTTCTGAAGGACGCCCACCACTGGCTGATCCTGCACGGGCGCTATGTCTGTGTCGCACGTCAACCGCGCTGTCCCGATTGTCCGATCGCCGATCTCTGCGACTATCGGGACAAGACGACGCCGCCGTGACTCAAGATCGAACGCAATCAACACAGGACCCGTCAAAGCCGCTGCACCGAGCCCGAATCCCCTACACCCCATCGAGATCCTCGACGCCATGTTCGCAAACGACCGTGAAAGCCATCGTCGTACCTTCCTCACCGCTTGGGAAAAGGCCCAAGCCGGGCAACCCCTGGAGCCGGTCGAAGCGCAGATCGTCGAGGTCCTGCGCCGTCACCCCGAGTATCACCGGCTCATGACCGATCCGGAGACGACTCTGGAGCGCGACTATCTCCCCGAGCACGGCGAATCCAATCCGTTCCTGCACATGGGCCTGCACATCGCTATCCTCGAGCAGTTGAGCGTCGATCAGCCTGCGGGTATCCGTGGGCTCTACAGCCGTCTCATGCAGACCACCGGCGACCCGCACGAAACCGAGCACCGCATCATGGAATGCCTCGCCGAGGCGCTCTGGACGCTGCAACGCAACCAGACACCCTTTGACGCCGCGAGCTACCTCGAATGCGTCGAGCGCGCTGCCGGCGGGAGTCGACCGGGCCACTGATTTCCGTGACGGGCCTGTTACACTGAAAGAGACGGGAGCGGGCGCAGCGACGCATGACCCCACATCGCAAAGACAATCGTCCCGTCTCAGCCAAGGCCCCGACCGCATCGCGGCCGGACTCAGTACGGGAGGAAGGTGACATTATGTTGACTTGGATACTGGCCGCCGACAACAGCCGCGCACGCATCTTCGCCACCGAGAAATCGGCAGGCGCGCTGCGCGAGATCCACACGCTGACCTTCCCGGAAGGCCGGCTTCACGAAGGCGATCTGACAACCGACAAGGGTGGTCGCGGTCATGACCCCGTGTCGGGGGCGCACGGTATCAACGGCGAGGAGGCGCACAAGCAGGAGAATGCCGAACGCTTCGCCGGATTGGTCTGCGAGACGCTGGAGAGCGCGCGCAACAAAGGGGAGCTGCAGAAGCTTTACGTCATCGCGGCTCCGGCTTTCCTGGGGATGCTGCGCAAACATCAGTCCCCTTCGCTCAAACAGCTGATCGCGGGGGAGGTCGACAAGAACCTAACGACCCATAGCCCCGAGGCGATCCGCAAGAGCCTGCCGGATTTTCTCTAAACCGCGCCGGGTGCAGTATGCGATGTTTTTGGATGGGATCGGCCCGGGCAGACTTGACGACCGCCGGAGCTGGCGCGGTTTAAAGTATTAAAAAATGTATTATTTTAAACCGCGTCCCCGCTGAGGGCTGTGGATGCACCTAACGTCGTACTGACTCGAAAGTGAGCATTTCGCTCTGGACGCGGTTTAGGCGGCAACCCTCGGTGGTCGCCTAAAGGCATGTAGGGCCGACTTCAGGCCGTAGGTTGTGCCGAGCCGTGCGAGGCACAACCAACCGTCGACGCCAGGCTCAGTTCATCCCGCTGCCTTGTCGAGCGCATCAAGACGCTCCAGCTTCTCGCGGATGCGGATCTCCAAACCGCGATCGACGGGCCTGTAATAGCGTCGTCCCGCCAACGCATCCGGGAGATAGGTTTCCCCCGCCGCATATCCCTCGGGCTCGTCGTGGGCATAGCGATAAGCCCGTCCATGTCCCAGCGCTTCGAGCAGCTTGGTCGGCGCATTGCGCAGATGGACCGGTACATCCAGCGAGCCCGACGAGCGCGCATCCGCGAGTGCCGCGTTCCAGGCCAGATAGACCGCATTGCTCTTCGCTGCGCAGGCGAGATAGACGACCGCCTGAGCGAGCGCCAGCTCGCCTTCCGGGGAGCCGAGCCGCTCCTGCGCCTCCCAGGCGTTGAGCGCCAGGTCCAGTGCACGCGGATCGGCGTTGCCGATGTCCTCGCTCGCCATCCGCACAATGCGCCGCGCCACGTAGAGCGGATCACAGCCGCCGTCGATCATCCGCGCCAGCCAATAGAGCGCGGCGTTCGGGTCCGATCCGCGAACCGACTTATGCAACGCCGAGATCTGGTCGTAGAAGATATCCCCGCCCTTGTCGAAGCGCCGCACGCTGCCGGCGATCACCTCCGCAACGGTCGCCGATGTCATCTCCTCTCCCGTCGTCATCCGGCTCGCCAATTCGAGCAGATTCAGCGCCCGTCGGGCATCGCCGTCGGCGCTGCGCGCAAGCAGAGTCGTAGCCTCGTTGGACAGACGCAATCCGCGCTCGCCGAGCCCCTGAACCGGGTCCGCGAGGGCACGCGCCAGGACACGCTCGATTTCTTCGGCCTCCAGTGCATGCAGCAGATAGACCCGCGCACGCGACAGCAGTGCGTTGTTCAACGCGAAGGACGGATTCTCGGTCGTGGCCCCGATAAAGGTCAGGGTGCCGTCTTCGACATGCGGCAAAAAGGCGTCCTGCTGAGCCTTGTTGAAGCGGTGCACCTCGTCGATGAAGAGCAGCGTGGGTCGCTGCTCCGAATCGCGCACCGTCCGCGCCGTGGCAACTGCATCGCGGATGTCCTTCACGCCCGCGAGGACGGCGGACAGACTCAGGAAGCGAGCACCCGAGACACCCGAGATGAGGCGCGCGAGCGTGGTCTTACCGGAGCCGGGCGGTCCCCAGAAGATCATCGAATGGAGTTGTCCCGATTCGATCGCCCCACGCAACGGCTTGCCCGGCGCAAGCAGGTGCTGCTGACCAAAGAATCCGTCCAACGTGGCCGGGCGCATCCGCTCGGCGAGTGGTGCATCAGTCATTCTGAACCACGCCTGAAGCGGTCACGACCGGTTCGCCGAAACCCGACCCCCGGCAGCACTCAAGACATTCGCGGCCGACACGATTCAGAATCAAAAAAATCATCTCCCGAAGCGTGCCTGCGCCGACGCCCGTTGAGATCCGCAAGGTCGACCCAGACACCAAACAGCACATGTCGTACCGAGGCGCCCTTCAGTCGAAGGAAAGGAAATCGTCCATCGCCCCCTGCTCCATCTTGAATAAATCCAGGCTCAGCTTGGCGTTGCGCTCCGCGCCCGTGAAGTTCAGCCGGGTCGTCTGTCCGAAGCTGTCTTCCATAATGAGGCTTTCGAGGTTCTCTTTGCCGAATCCGAGCTCGATTCGAACGACGTCGGTGTCCTCTGCCTTGGGGATCAGCTCGACCCAGTCGCGACCGTCCGTGCTTTCGATCGACGCTGCCTCGAAGTGTTTCTCGATCGGCCCGCCATCGGCAAGCAGCAGGGCCGGCGTCCCGCTCAGCGCGCGGTTCTGGTTTTGATGCGAGACCTGTTTCAGCTCTAGGTCGTGGAGATAGACCCGACTGCCGTCGGCGATAATGACCTGTCGATTCGGGGTACTGTACTCCCAGCGGAAACGGCCGGGGCGTTGCAGATAAAGGGTACCGCGCGACTCCATCATCCGAGTGCGCTCGGCATTGAAGGTAAACTGCTCGAAATCGGCGCGCAGGCTGTCGAGTCCGGCCAGATAGTCGTTGACGCGTTTTGCGCCCTCGGCTGCGTTTGCGGTCGCAATCCCGGACAGTAGGATCAACGGCAGGAGCAAGGCGAGCACGACAACGCGCAAGCGCGATGATTGACCGAGGTTACCAAGACGCCTCGGGCGATGCCCGAACCGATCAATCAAAGGAACGAAATCTGTCATTTGAAGTCCTGAGTACGGCGAATAGAACCACGAGAGACACGAAAAAACGCCAAAAATTCGATGGGTGGAACCGGCATCGACGACGGAGCTCAAGTCAAAGACGGGCTGCGTGGCGCAGAGCGCCGAGGAGACTCGCAACGCCGCGAAGCGGTGTCGCGAGTGCTGCTCAACCCTGAACCCTGAACCCTGAACCCTGAACCCTGAACCCTGAACCCCGAACCCCGAACCCTGAACCCCCATGACCACCACCATCAGCTTCGACTTCGACGCCTCGGCATTCGGCGCGCTGCGGCTTGCGCCAGGCGAGTTCGCGCGCGAGATGCGAATCGCCGCAGCGGTGCAGTGGTATGCGCAAGGGATCCTGTCCCAAGGCAAAGCGGCTGAGATCGCCGAACTGAGCCGCGCGGAGTTTCTGCACGAGCTCTTCCGGCGTAAAGTCCCGGCCTGCCAGGTCACCCCGGACGAGCTGGCGGAGGAGATCCATGGCGCCTGAGCGCTGGACTGTCAACGCCTCGCCGCTCATCCTACTTGGCAAGACCGATGCCCTCTGGCTCCTTGCCGAACTGGCCGGTCAGCTCGCCGTCCCCGAAGCGGTCGCCAAAGAGGTCGGCGCCAAACCAGACGGTGGAGCCATACTCCGGGCAATCCACGACTCCTCGGCCTTTGTCATCGTCGAAAACGAAACGGCTCCGCAAGAGGTGCTTAGCTGGGACCTAGGCGCTGGCGAGACACAGGTCATTGCAAATGCCCTAGCCAATCGCGTGGTCCGAGTTGTCATCGATGATCTAGCGGCCAGACGCTGTGCGAGGGCGTTGGGTTTGGGCATCATCGGGACCCTGGGAATCGTCGGACGCGCGAAGGCGCAAGGGTTGATCGATGAGGCCGCACCCTTAATCAATCGCTTGCGTGCTACCGGGCTATACGCGTCCGATGAGATCATCATGAGACTCCTAAAAGAGGTCGGCGAGTAGCCGGGACCATCATTCCGGCCGGGCCTCACACACCCATCTCCGCCTCACATACCGGCCCGTGACCAGCCTGTCGCGACAGAGGCAACCAATCCAGCCCCGCCGAACCCCGAACCCCGAACCCTCCACTCTTCCCCGAACCCTGAACCCTGAACCCTGAACCCCGAACCCTTCCCCTCAAATCCCCAGCTTGACCGGCAGTTCGTCGGACTCGGCCAACAGGCTGTCCGTATGTGCATCCAGCACCACGACGCGCAGCGATTGGCAGGTGTCGTTGGTCAACATCATGCCGACACTCGCCTCGCGGCCCAGCACCAAGGTCATGGTGCCGGTCACGCGATCGAGGTCGGCGCCGACCGCCATTCCGGCGCGACCGACCTCCTCGGCGCCGGCCATCAGGAGAACGCGGGCCAGGAGCGGCTCGGTTGCCAGCAGATCACCGGCTGCGGCGAGCTTGAGCCCGAAGGTGCGATTGGTCACCGCCGTCGGATAGCCTTCGATGCGAACCTGGATGCCGGGCACCGCGGCCGGTTTGCCGGCGGTCAGGCGCAGGCTGATCACCGGGATCACCAGCTCCTGCAGGCTGAATCCGCCATGGTGGAAGCTCAAACTCCCGCCGGCTCTGAAAACACCGAGACCGGTCGGGAAGACCGCATCCAAATCGGTCCGATAACCGAGCTCGGCGCAGGGCACGCGCACCGCACCCGAGGGGGTGCTGCCGCCGTGTCCGATCCAGCAGCGCCGATGCAGATCCAGGGTGACCCCGCCGGGGCTGTCGGTCTTCATGTCGTCGTCCTTGCGGATCGAGAACTGGTGACCATGGTCGGCGGTGATCACGAAACGCTCGATACCGGCAGCGGCGAGCTTCTTCACCGCGCGGGCGAGGTTGCCGATGAGACTGTCCATGATCTGACGCGCGATCAGGTCGACGTCCATCTCGCCGACGAGATCGATCTCCTGAGAGCGGATCACGACCAGCGGCGCCGTGCCGATATCCTTCGCAACCTTGGCCTGAGAGCTGCCGAGCAGCTTGCCCAACGTCATCTCCACCGCGTCCGGGACCTTGGTCTTGAGGAAGCGCATGCGGTCGGGCGATTCCTTGAGCTCGGTGCCTTCGATCCGCGCCGCGAGCTTCCCCTTGGCGTCGACCACGTCGAAGCTCGCCGCCGCTCCGGGCAGCAGCGCCGCCATGCCGACCGGGGTAATCGAGGGCAGCGCCGCGATCGCCGCGCGCACCGTCAGATCCCTGGCCCCTTCCATCTGGCGCGCCAGCTCCACGCCCATCTCGTAGCGCATGGCATCGACGAGGAAATAGGCGACCCGTCCACCCATGGTCTGCACGACTTCCGGATAGATGCGGGTTTGGTGCAACGCCCCGGCGACGGTCCACGCGGACGCTCTGAACGCCTTGGTAAACCCGTCGGCCATCGCGCGCAGCAGATGCTCATGCTCCTGCCGAACAACGGCCAGGGCCTGTTCCGCCTCGGGCTCGTCGTCCATCCCGGCAACCCAGGTCTCCAGCCGCCGCTGCAGGCCGTCGGCACGGTGCCATCCGTCCTCCGCGACATAGGCCACCAGCCACTTCGCGGGATCGTTTCCCACCCTGCCGAGCGCCGAGCGGATTCCCTCGAGCGCATGCCCAAGCTCGGCCATCAGCCGACAGGCGCCCCACTGCGCCTGACGTCGCACATCGCGGTCGACCCAGAAGCTGCGCACGCGCGCGTCGATGATCGCGAGTGCCGCGTCGTAGCCTTTACCGGCAATCAGCGCCGCGGCATGGGCAAGGAGCCGCTCCTCCTCGAAACGGAAGGTGTCGATGGACCCCAGGTCTGCGGCCTCGACACCGGCCCCCGCGAGACCCAGATCCTGTTCTACCGAATCCGCCAGGCCGATGTACACATCCGGGAAGCGCCGTCGCAGACCCTCCGCGACATCGCGGATACGCTCGGCGTTCTCCTTGCCCGGTGGGTCCGGCACCATCCCGATCGACTTTGGCGGCGCGCAGGAGAGATCGGCACGGAACTCGTTCACCAGCGCATAACGGCAGGTCCTCTCGCGTGCCTTCGAGAGACTCGAGTCCGCCGGGAGGTCCAGGCCCAATCGGACCTTGATCAGCTTGAGCAGCTCGGGCAGCGCATCCTTCTCCAGCAGAGCCCCGTCCTTGGCGTCGGACGCCAACCACTCGGTCAGCAGCACCTCGCCTTGGGCGCCGCCGAACAGGGTGTGGAGCACCGAAGCCACCTGTCCGCCCTGTCCGAGGAAGGCGACGATATCGTCATAGGTGACGGCGGAGGGCCGCAGCATCTCGTCGATCTGCCCGTCGGTGAACCGCTGGCGCAGCACGTTGAGCCCCAGCCGCTTGAGTTGCGGTTCGTAGCAGGTGCCGGCCCGCTCCAGCTCCATCAGCACCGAGCCCTGCCGATCCTTGGCAATGCCCGGCAGATACAGGATCAAGGGTTCCGGCTGATCGGCCGCCACGATCGGCTCCACCGCCGCGCGCAGACCGAAGAAGCTGCCTTCGTAGCGGGCCAGAAAGGGCGAGCTGGTGCCGATCGTCACACGCGGCAGCGGACCGCCATCGAGCAGCGCCAGCTCGCGGTCGAAAAAGGGGGTGAATTCGCTGCGCGGGTCGTAGAAGACGACCACCGAGCGCTTGCTTAGTAGCTCGTCGAGTCGCTCGCAGAGATAGTCGTGGAAAGCGTGCATCAGGCGTCTCCAGCGAGCAGTCGTCCTTGACGGCGTAGCTCCATCGCAACGAATGGAGACTCCTTCATCAAACGGGCGAATGAAACCTGTTCCTCCCAATAGCTCACGGCGTCCTCCTCGCGGGCAGATCGGAGGTCATCAAGCTTGAGCCGATCGATCGTGTTCTGGATCTCTTGGCGAATAGCCTCCGTCAGCCCGTGCGCTGGAAGAACCTGGAATCCCACGAGCTCTAGCTCGAACCACCCGTTTTGTACCTCGAACGGATCGAGCACGTCCCCGAAAGCGTTCTTGCGCGCGTTCAATCGCGCAGCCGCCAGCCGATAGTTATCCCACTCGTAGACGCGATCCCAGGCCCGCGACTTCGGGGCCATGTGATCGACCGAGGCCGCCCCCGTCACCGGGTGAATGCGAAAGCAGGAATAGGCACAGACTTCGTCGTAGGCTTGCATCAGATCAGCGATCGCCTTGGTCCAATAGGGTTCGATCTCGGACGCCGGCAGATCCTCCGGGCGGTCGATCGGGACGGAGATGCTGGTACCGTCGGACTGGACCTCCTTGCGGGTCCGTTGCTTGTATGCCTTGCCCGACCTTCGGGGATGGACTGGCGCCTGCCCAGTCATCTCGGCGATTGCACGCAATCCGGGTTGACGCACCTTTGCATCGAAATCGGGTGGCTCGGGAGCCCGCGCAACCCTGATCAACTGTCGTGCCCCTTCCGCGAATCCCGATACTGGGACCAGCGGACCCAAAATCGGTCGATGTCGCTCAACACGCCCCGCAATGCTGCATCGACCTTATCGATTTCCGCGAGAGACGGGGATTCCTTTCGCAACAACGCCAGCGCTTGGGTCATTGCCAGCTCCGCCTCCAAAGATCGGGGCTCCTTCAAGTCAAAGGCCGACGACGTCAACCACGCATTGGCATCGCCCAGGCGGCTCCATGGGAACGCTCGGAGCTCCACCTCACCATGGGTCAGATCGAGCTCCCAGATGGCATCTTTGCGATCATCGAAGCGCGACTCCGACGAGGCGAGTACCAACGGCGAATGCGTTGCGGTGATCAACTGCACGGGGATCGTATGCTTTCCGGTGAGGGCTTCCATCACATCCAGAAGCGCAGGCACGATGCGACGCTGCCACTGTGGATGCAGGTGGGCCTCCACTTCGTCGATCAAGAAGACGATCTCCCGCGCCGGCGCAACCCCCTGAAGCTCGGCCGAGGCGAGGTGCTCCTGCCAGGCCCACACCAGCAGATAGCCGAGGGAGACGATCCGGCGTATTCCCGCGGAGGCGTGGATCAGTGGGACCGGCAAGCCATAGGGCATCTTGATGGTGGGGTGTTTGCGCGCATCGCTCAGAGAGACCTTCACCAGGGCGCCAGACTCCAGCGGCTCCTCGTCAGAAGGCGAGAGCGCGCGCAGAACGCTCTCCAATTGCTCGAATGCCTGACCGTTTTCGAGCTGCCAGCTCGCCCAATCCGCGATCAGGCCATTGCAGTACTTGACCGGCTCGTTAAGCGGCAATCCATCCCAAACCGATTGTGGCGAAAACAGATACGCTGGCTGCCGCTCAGGGTTCTCACCCTTCCAGTCATTACGCGCCGGATCCCACACCGAAAAGCCTCCATCGACTTGGGCATAGAGCACCAATCCTGGGATTGGAGGGCGTCCCTGGGCCAGAGGCCAGTGTTCGGATTCTCGATCGAACTTGCTCGTGTACTCGTGTCTCCCCCCCCTTTTCTTCGTGTATCGGTAGGTGATCTGCGGAGTGGTCGGGGGACGATGCGGCAGGAGCTTTTGTCGCGCCCAGGTACGGGTCAAAGCCCACCAGGCCGCGTCCAGCAGAAAGGTTTTTCCCAAGCCGTTATCGCCAACCAGGAAATTCATGCGCTCATGGAACGCGATTTCCATCTGCGGAGCAGGACCAACGTCCTGAAATTGCAAGTATTGGAGCATGTCAATTGTTCGTCTAGTGCTTGCCGGCGTTGGCTAAATGGTAGCGCGTACTGCGGTCGGCGCCGGTCTTGGTGACCGTGCCTTCGGTCAGCAGGGCGTTGATGGCGAGGTTCCACTGGGCGTCGGTCAGGCCGGTCGCGGCGAGGACCTCGGACTTGCTGATGCCGCCCTGACTGGAGGCGATGGCCTGCCTGACGGCGTCTAGGGTTTCGGGGAGAGGGTTCAGGGTTCGGGGTTGATGCGGGTTCGGGGTTCGGGGTACAGGGTTCAGGTGGTTGAGCCCTGAACCCTGCGCACTGAACCCCGCAGCCTGTACCCGCTTGGGGGCTCGGGTGCGCCCCGACGGTTTTCGGCCGCCGGCACGGACGGCGACAGGTGCGGGTGCCTCCAACAGGCTGTTCAGGGCATCCTTGACCGCGGCAGACGTCCGCTCGCGCACAAGATCCGCGATGACCTCCTGAATCCTGAACCCCGCACCCTGAACCCTGGCTCGCCATTTCCCGTCGTCGCCCTCCTCCCAGAATGCCTCTTCCAGTCCGTGGGCGATGGCAAGGCTGCGGTCCGCGGCGCACTTGGGGACGACCCGCTCGGGCCAGAGGTGCATGGCCAGGTGTGCCCAGTCGTAGTCGCCGGCCGTCAGTTTGTCCCAGCAGTCCTTGCACTCCTTTTGCCAGGCCCGGTGCTGGGGCACCAGGCGCCACAGGGGCGCGAAGTTGATGATGACGCCGTCGTTGAGATCGGGATTCCAGAGGGGGGCAACACAGGCGACCTCTTCCCGGAAGGCACGGAGCTCTTCGACGAAGCCCTGCTGCTCTGCGATCTCTGTGCGCTGGTTGGCGGTCGGGGTTCCACCAGCCCCCTGGAGCAGCCCCATCAGCTTGCGCTCCTCGTGTTGGAGTTTTGGGCTCACAGAGTCATTGAGGACCTTGTACAGGGTGTCGCGAGTGAACCGATGGTAATAGAGCCAAACCGAGTAGCCCGCCGAGGGGGTGGCAAGCTGCCAGTAGATCGGCGCCTTACGGCGGCTCTTCGAGTAGCGTTTGATATGGTCCGGGAAGAACGACCGCGCGAACCAGGCTCGAAGGTCATTACCCCGGCCTTCGAGGATCTCGGTGGCCTCGCGCCAGGCGGCGTCTGCGCCATCGGCGAAGACGATATCGAAGACCAGCCGGCTGCGCGCGGTGAGATCGCGCTCATGCCCCGGATCATCCACCAGGATGCCGTCCCAAGGGATGTCGACGGGATAGGCGGCGGGCAGGTCATCGGGGCCGGCCGGAAGGCCCTGGGCGTTCTGCAATTGGCCGGGCGGGCAGACGGGGAGTGGGGCGAAGGGGTCCGGCGCTTCAGGCGCGGGGCGTTCGCCGGTCGCGTAACGGATGTCCCAGCGGCCGATGGCGCAGCCAAGGGCGTAGGCCAGCAGGTCGGCGGCCAGCGCGGGTGAGTCGGCTGCGGGGTTTTCATCGTCGTTCTCTTCGGCAGCTTCAGCCGCCTCTCCGGTGGCTTCGGCGGCGAGGGTGGTTGTTAGCGCGGCCCGGTCGTCGGCATCGAGACCATAGAGGCGGAAGGCGATGTCGTCGATTTCGGCCTGGATGGCCGAGACGGTTTCCTCGCTCGTGCGAAGGCGGGCAGCCCATGCGGCGGCTCGTTCAGCTAGCGTGCTCTCGGTCGCAGCGAGCAGTGCTGGAATCACAAACGCATGAGATGTGGTTGCAGCGATCCGCACGCCTCGCTTTTCCATCCAAGCGTGAAGAGCAAGTTCTCCAAGCTTTTCGCCATTTCGGTTGGCAAGATCGGGCGTCGGGAGTTTTTGAAGAACGCCGACAACGAACTCGGGAAATCCGAAACGTCCGAGAAGGATTTTGAACAAGTAGTCGAAGACCGAGGATGACGTCAGACCAAGTACGGGCAACAGATGCGACTCGGGCGCGAGAATTGCGTATCCGCGGACGGTAAATATGGAGTCACCGGGCATCACTTGCGGTGAGAATGCTCTCGCCCGAAGCGGCCAAGTGATACCCGGCCGGAAATACAATTCGTAGTTTGAAGGCAGCTCACTGCTGCGACCAGGCCGACCGAGAAATCCAGCGAATGTTTTTCGCTCGTTGTGCCAGTGCGCGACGAGAGGTAACTCGTTATAAAAAGGAGAATAAGCGCCACCCTTTACATAAGTTCGCCATGTTCCGACGAGGGGGCGCGCTGAACATTCCCAAAACGTCCGAAGATAGCGAAAATCATCGCTCGTTGCACCGCCCTGGCGGGCGATCCGGTCCCCAGATTCAAACGGCGGCAATTTAGCGAAGAGCCGAGCGAACGTGATCCCAACCCAATATGCAAAGGGACTTCCCGGCATCTCACTGAAACTACGTGGATCATAAACAAAAGCTCGTCGGTTGCCACCTCGAACACCTTCACGAAGCGCCTCCCCTTTATCCTGTTCCGCCAAGGCTCGAACACAAACCATCGGCGCGAAATCTGCTGGCGGCGGAGCAGCAACGTTCTTCCCGGCCTGCCAGAATGGCGTATAGCGCACAATATCGCCGGGGCTGCGTTTAATGAAGCCGTGGGTTTCGAGGTGCTCAAGCTCAGCGACGGCTTGATGGCGCTTGAGCCCATCGCGAGCAGCTTGCCATTTCGGCAAACTGAACCGGTCCTGTTTGTCGCGCACCACGCTGTTGAGCACGGGAACCAGCGAGAGCGTGAGGTCGCGGGCTTCAGTCACGGAGAGGCTGCGCAGCACATAGGCGGCGACCTCGACCATGGCATCGAGCACGCCGCTGCCGAGATCGGCGAGGCAGATGGGCCGATAAAGTCGCAGCACGACGCGGATGCGCCAGTCCTCGCTCTGACCGAGGAAGAACCCGGTCCGTGAGCTGAGAATACCCAGATAGCCGGCGGGGACCAACCGGGCCTGGAAGCACTCGACGAAGGCCTTGTAGACATCGCCCTTGGTGTCGCCGTAGGTGGTCTCGATGTAGGGCTTCGAGGGGAGGCTGGCGTCGCCGAAGGGCGGATTCATGAGGGCCACGTCATAACGCTGCCGGCACAGATCGATGAAGGCAAAACCGCGGGCCATATCATCGGCAAACAGCCGGCGCTGGTAACCGCCGCTGTACGCGGTGCGTTCCGCGTACTCCCGGAGTGCGGCGTAGATGCGCCCCTCGGCATCCTCCCAAAAGGCCGCGTCGGTGATCCCGATGACGTCCAGACCAATCGCCAGTTGCTCAGGCGCGGGGCGGTCATCGCCAAACAGCCCCAATTGTTCGGGCTTCTTCGCGCCGGTGAGCCATTGTTGCCGCGCCTCGGCCACGGCGCCGGCGATCTCATCTTCGATCTTGAGCAAGGACCCGGCCTCGCCGGCGAGGCGCATGGCCGCGAACACCCGGCGGACCAGTTGGCCGAGGAGCCGCTGTTCGGGCGTGGTGGACAGATGGGCCGCAATGAATTCATCCAGGTAGGCGCCCTCGCCAGGCATGGGCTCGGCGCACGCGATGTTGGAGCGGCGGATGCGCGGGCGGTCCTCCCGCCGCAATCCCTGCTCCTGCCAGGCCCGCTGAGCGCGCAGCCAGAGCGACAGGCCGGCGATCTGCGCGGCCCGCGGGTCGATGTCGATGCCGTGGATGTTGTGCTCGATGATCAGCCGCGGGATGTCGCGCAGGTAATCCTCCTTCGTCGCGTAAAGCGCGTGCAGCGGCGCAAGGCCCTCAGCCCCGGCATCGCTTCTGGAGGGCAAGGGGAAGTCGAGATCCCAAGCTTCCTCGTAGATGACCTGGTAGAGGTCGAAGGCATAGAGACCAAAATGCATCGAGCCGCAAGCCGGGTCGAGCATGCGGATCAAGCGGGGGTCCTTCAGCGGACGATAGGGAATCTCAACAGGCCGCTGGAGCAGCTCTTCCTGGCTGAGCTCAATCGCTGCGTCAGGCTGCGGCGACAGTGCGTCGTCGGACTGAAGGAAGATCTCGTTGGGACGCCGCACCAGGTAGCGGCACTGCTCCTTCAGACGGGTTTCGCCGCGGGTCATCTCATACCAGATTCGACCCAGACTGTTGTCGGTCAGGAACTCGACCACATAGCGAGGCGTGAATAACTGGTTGCGAACGGCCAACTCACGACTGTTGCGCGGCGCAGCGGATTCATCCCGCATCCGCTTCCGCTCGGACGGGTCGTTGTAATACTGGTAGAACCAGCCGATGGTTTCGTCTTGCTCCCAGACGGTCGAGGGTTCCGGGTTCAGGGTGCGGGGTTCAGGGGAGGTGGCTACTGAACCCTGAACCCTGATTTCTGAACCCTGCGCACTGAACCCTCCCAACCCCGGATGGTTCAAAATCTCCAGCAGGTCCGTCAACGCTTGCCTTCTTGGCCAGAGCAGGCTCGCCGGATCGCGACGGTCGAACAGAACGCGCACTTCGCGGCCAATCTCGTCGAACAGACTCTCGATGTAGAGCCGATAACCACGATCCGGAAGCTGCACCAGCCCAGGCGCCAGGCCGCAGAACTCCTTGAACCCCGACGACTGCTCACCCCGTGAGATGCATTCCTGAACCAGACTTCGGGCCTCCAGCATCTTGAGCGCGACGAACCGGTTCAAGGTCGTGAACGACGCCTCTCTCAGAAAACCAGCAACGGCCTCGGCAAAGCGTCCCTGTTCTGCTAAATCCTGAACCCCGATCCCTGAAACCCGAATGTGCTCGACCGCTGCCACCAGCTTTGCCCGCACAATCCGCTGCGCCGCATCCAGATGGCTACCGGGCTCGGCCGAAATGCTCCCGTCCAACCGGATGTCGAAGACACCCGCCAACTGGTTCTCGAAGTCCTGCTCAAGCAGCCCGCGCGCGGCTTGGGTGGCCTTCTGGATGCGGTTTCGGGTGTCTTTGTCCATTGGTTCGGGGTTCGGGGCTCAGTTGCTCGCGGCCAGCATGCAAAATCTAAGTCGTTGTTACGATTGGTTGTCGCGCGGAAATACAAGCGCGCGCGAAAAAGATCCGCGCGCGCTCATATTTCTGGCGGTCTATCCCGTTCCACGCAGGAGCCTATCGTCGGGCAGTGTCCAGCAATTGAGGCTGGAGCTGGGACGGTGGACTCGTCCGCGGCCTCAATCAGGCAAATGAAGAGGGTCATGAATCAATTTGCTTGGGATGCAGTGAAATCGTGTTCAGTCCCGGTACGTGGAATAAGGGTTTAGTCGGGCGCTCCAGGGTCACAAAGACCTCTGCACCGGCCTGCAATGCCGCGACGGCGTGCAGCGCATCCATGGCGCCGAGATCCCGTTGAGCCGCCAACACGAGGGCATGTTCGACCAAGGTGTCCGTGGTTGGGACCCACAAACTGACCGCGGAAAAATAGCAGTCCATAAACGCAATCTCATCTTCGCGTTTATAGAACAGGGGCTTGCGCAACGTTTCAAGACGCAGATAAGCACTGGCGACGAAGGCTCTGCCGGGCTCTCCAAGCAACTTAAGTGCTTGATCGGACGCCGGATGATCACCGCGAAACGCGGCGATCAGCGCATTGGCGTCAACGTAGGTCTTGATCATCGCCGACCTCCGTACGGCCCTGCCGCACCTCCTCCAGGATGGAGTCGGCGGATTGGAGCAGCAAGCCCCGTGCGATGGCGCGCCGGCGAATGGCCAGGAGCTCAAGGCCAAGCTCGGTGCGCGGCTGGCCATGGTCGACTGCGTCAACGCCGGTCAATGGCGCGACTGGCGTCGCCGTCGCCTCTGGCTCCGTTGCGGCTGGCAAAGGCACCGTGGGCGACAGCCCTCGCGGTGACCCTGGGGGCGAGGCATCCGGGAGGACAGTCACCACGACCCGCGCCCACGCCACCCCCGGCAGCGGCTCCAACAGACGCACCTGACCGTTTTCATAAACGCCTTCAACACTCGGTGTCATGACAGAAAACCTCGCTCTAAGATCCGATCTGCCCCCAACGACCCAGTGTGCCCCGACCGGTGATCACCATCAAGACGAGGGCCGAACCCCGAACCCCGAACCCCGAACCCTACTGTACCAACACCTTCTTGCCAGCCGCGATCAACTCCAGGCACTGCTCCTTGAGCCCGTCGAGCGCCTGATCGAGTTGTTCCTCGTTTTCGATACCGCCGGCGAAGTAGCTCGATGCCGAGACCTTCACCACGCGGTTGCCGTCGATCAAGCGCATGAGTTCCTCGATGGCCTTGTCGCGACGCACGGGGCAGGCGTCGAGGTCCGCACGGAGCTGGGGTATCGACGGGTTAAGCGCCTTCGCGAGCGCGTAAGCCGCCAACGGCTCGGCGATGCGGTCGCGCTGGTCCTCGCCGACATCCTCCCAGCCGGGCGTGCCGCGCAGGTGTTGGAGTGCGTCCGCGTAAGCCCGGGCTCGGGCATCGAGCGCCTGTTGCAGGCGGGCTTGGTGGGCGGTCTCTATGGCCTTGGTGTGCTGATCGATGGCCGGCAGCTCGCGGAAGAAGGATTCCCGGGCCAGCATGTCCTTGAGCTTCTCGGCATGGTCCCGGTCGGCGTCGCTCAGATCTGGCTCGGGCTCCAGGAATGGCCAGAGGCTATCAAGCGCCCTTCGCGCCCGGCCCAGGTCGTGGAGTGCGGGCTCCGTCAATGCGTTGGCAAGCTCGGCACCCCGCTTGACGGCATCTTTCAGCGCCTGGTGGCCGGCGGTGAATGCCTTGAGTGCCTGACAATCGCGCTGGCGGCGAAAGCCCACGATATTGCTCAGTGCCGCGGCAATCACCTCGCCCCCTGGGAGTCCGTGCTTGTCGAGTTGGGCGACGACCTCCCGCAGGGTCTCTTCATGAGTCTCGCTGGTCTCGCGAATGGCCTGAGCAATCAGAGCCTCGTCGTACTCCTGAATCTCTTTGCCGAAGCAGGTCTTGTAGGCTTCGCCGGCCTCGATGTAGTCGGTGAACGCGCAGTCGGTGGTCCGCGGGCGGAAGGAGGCCTGGCGGAACAGGTTGTTGTTGGTGAAATTCGTCCGTGCCTCGAGCGACAGGGCGGAGTCGATCACCTGTCCCTTGCTGGTTGCCTCGATCTTGCCGGCACGCAGCAGCGCGATGACGAGGAGCCGCACGGTATCGAACTCCCAGCCGAAGGGTTCCTTGGCAAACTCGTCGGTCAGCCAACGCCCGCTGGCGGTCTCGCCGTAGCTGGTGCGGTTCTCGATGCGGGCCAGGACCTCGGCGAGGACGCCGGTCTCGACATTGAAGGTGGGTTTGCCGCCCTGGTCCCGAACCAGACCGAGGTCCGTGTAGACGGGCGTCAGTCCGCGCAGATTCTCGGTGGTCAAGAGGGCGTCCAGATCGGCCTTGGCGACCCGCGCGGCGGCCTCCTCGAAGCGGTCGAACACCTCCGGAAGCGCTTGGGACAGGACCTTCGCAGCGCTCCGCGACACGTCGCCGGCGCCCTCGTCCGGGCTGCGGTCATTGCCCCGAAAGAAGATGGTGCCGGTGAGCAGGGACTGTTTGACGAGACGCCGGACCTCGTCCTGATGACGCCGTTGGCGGATCTTCTCCTCCGCCACCAGGGCGGACTCGTCCTTGGTCTGGGCGCCACGCTCCTTGCGCGACAGGATCTCCTTGGAGCGGTGGAGCTCGACGGTCTCGCGGTCGATCGCGTCACTGATCGCGGCAACCCAGAACACGGCCTTGGTCTCGGTCTGGCTGCGACGACGGAACTCCTCCACCTGTCGATCGCATTCGGTGCCGGTCTCGGCCAAGGCGAGATGGAACGGGATGTCCCCCTCCACCGCCAACCGCTCGCCAAGGTACAACCCGGCCTTGAAGGGCTTGACGTCGAGCAGATTGTGAGAGGGTTGCGGCTGCCAGAGTGCGGTGACGGCCTCCGCATGCAGGCGGGCGGTATCGCCGGGTTTGGGGACCAGACCGGAGCGCTGGCGTTCCCAGTCATCCTCGGCCGGGCTGGGGATCCGGTAGCCGTCGTCGCCGCGGCGGACCATGAGGCCCTTTTCCAAGGCAACAAGGGCCTGGCGGACCTCTGCCAGGCGTGAATCGGCATCAACCGCCGGATGGAGCGCGGCGGCGACGTTTTCGGCCGTCCGGTGGACGCTGCGCACGTATTGCAACAGGCAGA
Organism: Thiocapsa sp. C2-2m; assembly: GCF_041903745.1. NCBI lineage: Bacteria > Pseudomonadati > Pseudomonadota > Gammaproteobacteria > Chromatiales > Chromatiaceae > Thiocapsa > Thiocapsa sp. C2-2m. The sequence goes on from NZ_JBBWVD010000031.1 coordinate 73,879, forward strand.
TCACCTTGGCGACCGGCTGGGCAAGCGGGTGCGCGATCTTGGTTCCGATGTCCGCGATCTTCGCGCGGATCTCGCTGCCGATGTTGCCGGAGACGAGGTCGTAGATCTGGTCCACCCGCGCCAGGGTGCCGGGCGGTTGGTTGGCCAGGTCCACGTCCGGGTGGATGAGCAATTGCTGGGCGAGCTTGATGATGGTGCGGTTGGCTCCGCCGACGTGCTTGCTCGCCCCGCCCTGTGTGCGCAGGCCGGAGACGATCTGGATGATGAGATCGATCTGATAGGGGAGCAGCGGATAGAGCTCGATGAAGGCGTCGGCCGTGAGCTCCGGCAGCTTGATGTCGGCGGTGAGACGGGTATTGTCGGTCAACCGGCCGCGGTGTTCGGTGAAGCGCTCGCGCAGTGTCTTTTCGGCCTCGGCGTTCTTCGCGAGCACGCGCTTGCTGGTGACCTCCGAAATGTCCGAGGGCTCCAGGTGGACCTGAAGCTCGGACGGGAAGCGGTCCATGAGGCGGGCGAGCTCGACGCGACGATCGTCCAGGCCGCCGACGAGCTCCGTCAGCTTTTCCTGGGAGGTGACCAGGATCCACAGCTTGCCGCGTCCGACCCGCCCGAAGCTCTGCACGACCGCCTGCAGATCAAGCATCTTCTGCACGTCGCGAGCGACGAACTGGCCGACCTCATCGATCACAAACAGAAGGGTCTTGCCGGGCCGCCGGCGCGACATCAGCTCCATGCACCGGGTCGCCAGATCCCCCGGGGTGATGTCGGCGCGTTTCATGGCCGATTCGCGCCAGCTATCGGCCGTGGCATAGGTGGCCGGCTCCATGGCATGCATCACGCGGCTCGCCTGCTGGACGGCAATGGCGATCTTGCCTTTCTCGACGTCCCAGTCCTTATCGAAGACCTCGCGGTATTTTGCCTTGAAGGCGTCGAGGCGGTCTTGTCCCTCCAAGGTGATCTCCAGCTCGGAGAGATCGAGATCCCGCGCATAGCCCAGGCTCTGCAGGAAGAGCCGGTACATGATCTCGGTGATGCTTTGGTTGCCGGTGCGGATGCCACGGTCGGTGGAGACATCGAAGATCACCGCCTCGGTGGGAATCTGCTCGGCGATGTTGGTCAGCAGGACTCGGGCCTTGGTGTCCTTGCAGCGCTGCGCGAGCAGCTCCCCGGCGCCTTGCCCCAGGATGTACCGGTTGGCGAGGGCGAGACCGATGTACTTGGCGAAGCCGGACTTGCCCGACCCGAAGAATCCCGAAATCCAAACCGCGATGCCTTCGTTGGGTTTCAGCCAAGTGGACAGGTAATGCTCGAAGATCTTCAGAAGATGCGACAGGATGGAGCTGGTGACGACGTACTCAGCCAGCTCGTCGCGGATGATCATCTCGTCGGCCTGATCGACCTTGATGACCTCCTCGATGCGGCGGTCGATGTCGTTGGCGAAGAGGGTTTTGATTAGGGGCATGGGTTCGGGGTTCGGGGTTCGGGGT
>NZ_JBBWVD010000032.1:0-75022 GCF_041903745.1 Thiocapsa sp. C2-2m
TCGTTTTGGGACTATCTGGGCGATCGCATCAAACAGCTCGGGACGGTTCCGCTGTTGCCCGACCTGATCCGCGAGCGGGCGCTGGCCGCTTCGGCCACGCCATGAGTTTTTGAGAAGTTACGCTTCGAGTACTCAAGCCTGTGTGCGGCTAGACGCCTGTCAAAACCCTGCGCCGGGGACCGTGACTGAAAACCACGATAACCGGTAGCCGTCGCCGCGTCGGTCTTCACCGACGCGGTCTTTCTCCATGCGGGACGGGGTATCGAATGAGGCTCGCCTGATCGCCGCCCAGGCGAACTACGCCGCTCTGACCTCATCCAACAACTCCGGGTGACGGTCAAGGACCTTCAGCAATTTGACCAGCGCTAAGGGTGGCTTGGTCTTGCCGTTCTCGTAGCGTGAAAAGGCGTTGACGCCACCACCAAAGAGCGCTGCGGCTTCGCGCTGATCGAGCGCGAGCTTCTTGCGAACGCCGGCGATGAATCCCGGATCGACAATCGCCGCATTCACCTGCTTCATGAAATCCCCAACCTGCTCACTCATTCGACGCGATTCCGTCAGATCCAGGACTGATTCAGCACAGGCGGGGCAAAAATCGCCAGTCACAGCAGGAATGATCGTGGTTTCGCCCTTATAAATAAACGAGACGTCACGCGTATCATGCACCAGTTCGGCGGTGCCACAAACGGGACATTGCATGTTCATAGCTCCTTGAATGACACGATTAACACATCGTCGATGACGGTCAGTTTCACATAGACTTCGCCGACCGAGGTGGTTGCGTGGTAGACATCTTGCCAAATCCGGTGATCCGCATGGGTCCTCATCGACTTGTAGAAGTCGGCTGGCGCGAGCGCCAACACCGTTGCCAGAATGCCGTCCGCATCGAAACCGAGTCGCCTTCCACCAATGATGGCGCTTTGCGTCATTCGCACTTTGCCTTCATCAATCAACGCTTTGACAAAAGACAGCCGGCAGTGTGGGGTTCGTTTCTCCATGGAAAAACGTTAACCTATTTGGTTAGTCCTTGCAAGGCAGGCTTGGTTGTCGGGCTGCCGACGCTGACCGTTGGTATGATTCGGCAGGTTCGCGGAAAACGTTGCGGAGGGGGCGAATGCCCCGTCCCGCTTGAGGAAGACGCCGGATCGAGAGTTGGACATCGCCGTCAAACGGATGAAAGATAAACGAGATGATGGGCGACAAACACCCTCGATGCGGACTCGGCAGCCGTTGGATCAGGATATGACCGACCTAGACACACTCTACAAGAACGATTACTCAGCTTGGGCGGAGCGCCACGTCCAATTGCTGCGTGCCGGGTGCTACTCGGAGCTGGACGTCGAACATCTCGTGGAAGAACTGAGCGACATGGGAAAGTGCGAGCAGCGCGAGCTCGAAAACAGATTGACCATCCTGCTGGCTCATCTGTTGAAGTGGGAGTATCAGTATCGAACCCTGTCCGAGCGCTGGCGTGAATTCAAAGGCGACAGCTGGCGCGCGACCCTCATCGAGCAACGCAACCGGCTGGAAAAATTACTGAAACAGGCTCCCGGCCTGAAGGCGCGATTGCCTGCAACCATCGGCGAGGCGTATGCCGACGCAGTCGGGTTGGCCAGCGATGAAAGCGGTCTGCCTTCGAGCACCTTCCCGGAACAATGCCCCTACAGCGCCGAGCAACTGTTCGATAAGACCTTCTACCCGGCGCACCCCGAGGGGCAGGCCGAGGCGGGACACGCTGAACCCTGAGCGGTCGGCAAGTACCGGAACCCCGCCCCTTCGTCTGCGATACCTCGGCGACTATCGCCTGATTTGCCGCATCGAGGACACTCGTTGTGTCGTTCTGGCGTTGAGCATCGGACACCGGCGCGACCTGTACCGCGACCACTGACCGATTGCGGCGTCGGTCGGGCGCGGCGCGCGGACGCCCTTCCGGGTGGATGCGCGGCGGGGGCCTAACGGCGGTGCTATGCTCGCCCGCATTCTCGCTGCCGACGAGCTCGCCCGATGCGCTTCTTCAACACCGAAGGCCCGAACCGGCCGGAAAACCACTACACCCTGCCCCCACTGTCGCGCTGGGATCTGGACGAGATCCTCGCCCTCATCGATCAGAAGAAATACTTCCTGCTGCACGCGCCCCGCCAGACCGGCAAGACCACCTGCCTGCTGGCGCTGGCGGAGCATCTGAATCGGGAGGGGCGCTGTCGGGCGGTCTATGCCAATCTGGAGGTCGCCCAAGCCTATCGCGGACAGTTGGACAAGGGCATGACGGCCGTGGTGGAGCAAATTTCGCGCGGCGCGCGCGATCAGCTCGGGGACGCCGGGGCGGCGGATCTGGGGCGGGAGATCATCCTGAGCTCGAGCGGAGGCACGGCGGTGGGCGAATTTCTCGCCCGCTGGAGCGCGCAGTCGCTCCAACCGCTGGTGCTGCTGCTCGACGAGGTGGACGCCCTGATCGGCGACACCCTGCTCTCGCTGCTGCGCCAGTTGCGCGCCGGCTATCCGCAACGACCGACGGCCTTTCCGCAGACGATCATTCTGTGCGGGGTGCGCGACTTGCGTGACTACCGCATCCATGCCAGCTCCGAGCGCGAGGCGATCACCGGCGGCAGCGCGTTCAACATCAAGGCCAAATCGCTTCGGCTGGGCGATTTCAGCGCCGCCGAGACCCGCACCCTACTGCTGGAGCACACCCGCGAGACCGGGCAGGTCTTCACCCCCGAGGCACTGGCGCAGGTCTGGGAGCTGACCCGGGGCCAGCCCTGGCTCGTCAATGCCCTGGCCTATCGCGCCTGCTTCGAGTTACACGAGGGACGCGACCGGCGTCAGCCCATCACCCTAGCCCTCATCGACCAGGCCAAGGAAGCGATGATCGTCGACCGCGTGACCCATCTGGATCAATTAGCCCACAAACTCCAGGAACCACGGGTGCGCCGGGTCATCGAGCCCATCCTGGCGGGAACGGCCCTCGGGGAGGTGCCCACGGACGATCGCGACTATCTGGTCGATCTGGGCCTGTTGCGCCGCGACGGTGCCGGCGGTCTGGTGGTGGCCAATCCCATCTACCGGGAGGTCCTGCCGCGGATGTTGGCGAGCGGGCCTCAAGATTCACTCCCGCAGATCAGCCCGACCTGGCTCAACGTCGACGGTAGCCTGAATCCGCAATCCCTGCTCACGGCCTTCCTCGCCTTTTGGCGCCGCCACGGTCAGCCGTTGCTGGGCAGCGCCGCTTATCATGAGATCGCCCCACACCTGGTGCTGATGGCCTTCCTGCATCGGGTGGTCAACGGCGGCGGAACGTTGGAACGCGAATACGCCATCGGCATGGGGCGGATGGATCTGTGTCTGCGTTATGGTGCGGTGACCCTGGGTCTGGAGCTGAAGGTCTGGCGCGACCGCGAGGCTGATCCCCTCGTCGAGGGTCTGGAACAATTGGACGGCTATTTGGACGGTCTGGGGCTCGACACCGGCTGGCTGGTCATCTTCGACCGCCGTTCCAATCAGCCACCGATCGCCGAGCGGACCGCCTGTCAGACAGCGACCAGTCCGCAGGGCCGAGCGATCGCCGTGATCCGCGCCTGAGCTCCGAGGGCAAGCCCCAAGTGTCTGCTCGAAGAGCTAGGGGCAGTTCTCACAGTGAACATCCTGTCGGTCTAGTCAATGGTGTGGTGTCGGTTTTCGTGTCCACGAGGACAACGATGGCGAGACCCCTGCGGCTGGAATTGGCCGCCGCGCTCTGTCTCTATCACCTGGTCTTGGAGACGCCGGATGCCAATCTCGCCAAAGGGATGCGCCATCTCAATGGCGGCCACACGCAGTATGTCAACCGCGCCCACGGGCCGTCGGGCACCTGTTTCAGGGCCGGACCGGAGGGCGGATGATCTTGCTTCACGTTTTCGTGAAGAAGACGCAGAAGACGCCGGATCCGCAGAAGACGTCGGATCGAGAGTTGGACATCGCCGTCAAACGGATGAAAGGTGAAATAAATGATTGAAGACAAAAACATCGGTTCAAGCCTAGAGGACTTTCTCCGGGAGGAGGGTCGTCTCGAAGAAGCCCGTCAGGTTGCTGCCAAGCGCGTGCTCGCTTGGCAACTCCGGCAGGCCATGGAAAGCCAGCACTTGAACAAGGTGGAGATGGCCCAGCGGATGCAGACCAGCCGCTCGCAACTCGACCGTCTGCTCGACCCCGACAACGACAAGGTGCGGCTCGACACCCTGAGCCGAGCGGCGGCCATCGTCGGCAAGCGGCTCAAGGTCGAGCTGGTCGATATCCCGCAGTGATCGCGACGGACGCGCACTGCTCCCGCAGTTCTGAATCAAGCCACAACGAGGCTGCCATGCTAGCCCTGCAACTCCCCCCCGAGATCGAGGCCCGGCTCGACGACCTAGCGCAGCGGACCGGCCGGAGTCAGACCTTCTACGTCCGAGAGGCGATCCTGGAGCACTCGGATGATTTGGAGGACATCGATCTGGGGGAGCAACGACTGGGCGACCTCCGCGCCGGCCGCACCCAGACGCTGACCCTGTCCGAGGTGGAGCGTGACCTTGGCCTGGCGGATTGAACTGGTCGATGACGCCAAGAAGGATCTGGCCAAGCTCGACAAACCAATCGCGCGGCGTATCACGGCCTTTCTCCGGGAACGAATCGCCACGTTGGATGATCCGCGGACCCTGGGTGAATCGCTGAAGGGCACACGCCTCGGCCAATTGTGGAAATATCGCGTCGGCGATTATCGGATCATCGCCAGCATCGAGGACCGGCGCGTCTGCGTTATGATGGTCCGGATCGGTCACCGCCGCGAAGTCAACCGCGGCTGATGGGCATCATTTAAATGAAAGCAGCAAGCCCGACAACTCCAACACAGACCCATGCAATCGATGCCGCGCTGCTGCAGCGGCTGAGGACGTTGATCGGCCATCGCTGCGAGCATGACGGGCAGATCTGGCGCCTGATCGACATCCTGCCCGGCGAGGGACTCGCGGTGCTGGAATCGGATCTCGCCCGACCTCCGATCCAGAGGGACCAATACGGTCGCGCCAGCCATCGCGCCAACGCGATCCTTCAGATCCGAATCCTGGACCCGTTCGAGGGCGCGCTCACGCTCGAGATGCAAGACCTCATGGACTGCCTCGAGTCGACGCTCCGGGCCTAAACCGCGCCTAGCGCGGCATGCGATGTTTTCGGATGGGATCGGCGCCCGGCAGACTTGACGACCGGTGATCACTTAGGCGATTTCTGCAAAATCCCAGACCCGCAGGTTGTGCTGACGATAGGAGGCACAACGTCCGCCGACGGTGGGTTGTGCCTCGCACGGCTCGGCACAATCTACGGCCACGCAAGCCGGGAAGACCAGCAGATGCTGTGGTGAATTCATTCGCCCCACGCCGGTAGATCCTTTCCCGGAATGCACCTTACGGTCCGGTATCGCGCTCTTCGGCGTCCAGCCGGTCTAAAATGACCAACGCATCCTGCAGATCGCCGCTCGCCGCCAGCGCCCGAAAATGGTTCTCGGTATCCCAGGCGGACAGCGCTTGGGCGCTCATTTCTTCCACCAACCTGTTCATGCTCATTCCCCGGCTGCGGGCGAGGGACTTGAGGCGTTCGGCGGTATCGTCTGGCAATTGGATGGTCAAGGCGAACACCTTAATTCACGAGTAGGCTGGGGTGAGCTTGCGAACCCCAGCTTGAAGCCTGCGCCGGGGATGCCGGGGTTCGCAAGCTCACCCCAGCCTACATGTTTCGTTCGTTGTTGAATCGTTCCAGGCGCTTGTCGGGGGCGGTTTACGCCAGCAGCCGCTCGGCCTTGGCCAGATCGGAGGCCGTATCGACACCCGGCCCCGGCTCGGATACGGCGATCGCCACATGGATGCGCTCGCCGTGCCAAAGCACCCGCAGTTGCTCCAGCGACTCCGCCATCTCCAGGGGCGAAGGCGCCCAGTCGAGATAGCGCTTGAGGAAGCCGACGCGGTAGGCGTAGAGCCCGATGTGGCGGAGAAAAGGGACCGATGTCGGCAGCTCGGGGCGGTTGGCGAGAAACTCGTCGCGGTGCCAGGGCATCGGGGCGCGCGAGAAGTAGAGCGCATAGCCTCGGGCGTCCGTGACCACCTTGACGACGTGCGGATCGAAGAGGGTCGCGCGGTCCCAGATCGGCGCGGCCAGTGTGGACATGCCAAGATCGGCGATACCCGCCAGGTCGCTCGCGACCTGATCCAACAAGGACGCAGGCATTGCGGGCTCGTCGCCCTGCAGGTTGACGACCACCACGTCGTCGTCCCAGCCGCGCAGCGCGATGACCTCGGTGATACGCTCCGATCCGCTGCGGTGCTCGCTGCCGGTCATCACCGCCTCGGCTCCGAAACCATGACAGACCTCGGCGATGCGTGGGTCATCGGTCGCGACCAGGATCTCGTCGGCGGCGCTCGCGCGCGCACGCTCCACGACATGTTGGATCATCGGCTTGCCGGCGATCGGCAGGATGGGTTTGCCGGGCAAGCGCGTCGAGCCGTAGCGCGCGGGGATAACGACCTTGAATCCTAGGGGTTTATCGGAAGTCTCTCGGGCGGACATGGGTCGATGCCTCCAGCTTGCGAAAGAATGCCTCGACGAAGGCCGTATTCAGCTCGGCCTCCACGGGCAGATACCAGTGTTCCTCGCCGGCAAAGCGCGCGCACTTCACGGCGTCCTTCTCGGTCATGAGCACCGGGCCGGGGGGCCAGGCGTCGAGATCCGAGGGCGTAAAGGGATAATGATCCGGGTAGGCGCGGCCTTCCACCTCAAGGCCCAGAGCGCGCAGCATGGCAAAGAAGCGCTCGGGGTTGCCGATCGCCGCGACCGCAAAGACGGGCCGCCCGATGAAGTCGGCGATCGGTTTAGCGACGGCGGGGTCACGGAGATTGACCGCCGCACCCGGAATCAGACGCATCCGGTATCCGTCGCCCCTGTCGTTACCCGAGCCGCCGCCATTGGTCAGCACCAGATCGACCGTATCCAGACGCCCGCGCGGCTCGCGCAACGGCCCGGCGGGCAAGCAGCGGCCGTTGCCCAAACCGCGGGCGCCGTCGACGACCGCAATCTCGATGTCTCGGGCCAGCCGATAGTGTTGGAGTCCGTCGTCGGCGAGCAGGATGTCCACGTCGCCCCCGGACAGTGCGAGCGCACCGGCGGCAACACGATCCGGTCCGGCGACGACAGGGCAGCCGCTGCGACGGGCCAGCAGCACCGGCTCGTCCCCGAAATCGCCGGGCTCACCGTCAGGAGGCACCCGGCGCGGCGCGGCCGGGCCACGTCCGCCGCCCCGTCCACGGTAGCCTCGTGTGATGAACCCAGGACGCCAACCGCGCGCCCGCAGCAGCTCCGCGAGCTTCAGGACGGCCGGGGTCTTGCCGGTCCCGCCGACGGTGAGATTACCGACCACTACCACCGGCACCGGCAGACGCCGGCTCGCGAGCCAGCCCTTGCGATAGCCCAGGCGACGCAGTTGGACCACCAAACAGAAAAGCCAGGAGAGCGGCGCCAGGATGAGGCCGAGAGGATGACGGCCGTACCAGATGGGGTTCGGGTCCATTACCTCGATCCGCCCGTCCGCTTGATTGTGCCGAGACGTGGGAGGCTCGACGCGGCGCCAAGCGAGTTGTGCTTCCTGACGTCAGCACAACCTACGGGGCTTGAACCGTGTTCAGAGCGACCTGCGTCATTTTCGTTTTGCATTTGGCTTTGGAGATGTCCTCGATCTCGGTGAGACGTGGTTTAAAATTTAATATTTTTCAATCTCTTAAACCGCGCCGACTCCAACGCTCGTCACCTCTGCCGGGGCCGATCCCATCAAAACAAATCGCATACCGCGCCGGGCGCGGTTTAAGACGCAACCGGGGGCTCACCGGCATCGTGGAATTGGAGGCGATGCAGACGGGCGTAATAGCCGCCCTGCGCCAACAATTCGGCGTGGGCGCCCTGCTCGACGACCTGTCCGTTGTCCATCACCAGGATGCGGTCGGCGTTCTCGATGGTGGAGAGACGATGGGCGATCATCAGGGTCGTGCGGTTCGCCATCAGCTCCTGCAGTGCGGCCTGGATATGACGCTCGGACTCGGTGTCGAGCGCGGAGGTCGCCTCGTCCAGGATGAGGATCGGGGCGTCTTTGAGCATCGCACGGGCGATTGCGAGACGTTGACGCTGCCCACCCGAGAGCATAACGCCGCGGTCGCCGATACGCGTGTCGAAGCCCTCGGGCAGGGCCTGGATGAAGTCGAGCGCGTGGGCGTTCACGGCGACGCGCTCGAGCGTCTCGGGGCTCGGCGATTCGGCCTGACCGTAGGCGATGTTGTTGGCGATGCTGTCGTTGAAGAGCACCACGTCTTGACTCACCAGCGAGATCTGGGCACGCAGACTCGCCAAGGTCAGTTCGGAAATCGGGATGCCGTCGATCAGGATCTCGCCCGCGGTCGCGTCGTAGAAGCGCGGCAGCAGGCTTGCGACCGTGCTCTTGCCACTGCCCGAGCGTCCGACCAGCGCGACCCGCTCGCCCGGTGCGATGACGAGGTCGAGGTCCCGAATCGCCGGCGGCTTGTCGGGCGAATAGACGTGGGTGACGCCACGGTACTCGACGCGTCCCTCGGCTCGCTCCAAAGTATGCCGTCCCTGATCCCGCTCCTCCTCCGCGTCCAGTAGCTCGAACAGACTCTGGGCGGCGATGATGCCGCGCTGCAGATGTGCGTTGACCGCGGTGAGACGCTTCACCGGCGGCAGGAGCAGACCCATGGCGACCACGAAGGACATGAAGGTGCCGACCGAGATGTCTTCCTTCAGTCCCTGCATGGTGGAGAGATAGACGATCACGGCGATCGCGACTGCCGAGATCAATTGAACCAGCGGCACGCTCGCCGCCTCGGTCGCGATCATCTTCATCTGCAACGAGCGGGTCTTTTCGTTGATGGCGCTGAAACGTCGCGCCTCGAGCGGTTGGCCGCCGAACGCCTTGACCACCCGATGGGCCTCGATCGCCTCCTGCGCGACCTGTGTCAGCGCACCGACTCGGTCTTGGATGCGGCGGCTGTGGCGGCGAAAACGCTTGGTCGCGTACTTGATCGCGCCGGCCATGAGCGGGCCGATCACCAGGAAGATCGCCGCGAGCCCCGCGTTCAGGTAGAGCATATAGGCCATCAGGCCGATGACGCTGAAGCCGTCGCGGACCAGGGTCGTGATTGCCGAGGTGGCTGCGGTGGCGACGTTCTCGACGTTGTAGGTCAGCTTGGCGAGGATGTGTCCGGAGCCTTGATTATCGTAATAGCGCGTCGGGGCACGCAGCAGATGCTCGAACATCTTTTGGCGCAGATCCGCGACCACGCGCCGACCTACCCAGCTCAGACAGTAGTTGTTGATGAAGCCGGCGATGCCGCGAAACACGAAGAGCGCCACCAGCACGAACGGCATGAGGCGCACGATCTCCTCGTTGCGGTCCACGAAGCTGCCGTCGATCAGTGGCTGCATCATGGCCGCGAAGAGCGGCTCGGTCGCCGCGAAGGCGATCATGGCGACGATCGAGACGCTGAACATGCGCCAGTAGGGTTTGACGTAGCCCAAGAGCCGGCGATAGATGGGTCCGGCCTCGACCTCGGAGCGGGATGGGTCTTCGGTCATTCAGCGACCTCCCCTGCGGATGGCCGAGCGGGCTGCGGGGCGGATTGCTCGGACGCAGGTCGAGCCTGTTCGGAGTCGTCCTGTCCTGCGCGGGTGGCCGCGAAGGCGATCTGCACCAGACCCACTTGGCTGGCCGCATCGAGCGCCGTCATGACCGCCTGATGCGGCGTCTGCGCATCGGCCTGGATGAGCACCGGCAAGGGCTCCCGCTCTCCTAGCCGTTCTTTCAGGACCTTGACCAGCGTCTCGGTCTCGCGATCGAGCACGGCCCGATCGTCGACGTTGAAGGATCCGGTCCGATCGATAACGAGCCGGATCATCTCGGGCTCCTCGGCCGGGATCTCCTCGCCTTGCGCCTCGGGCAACTGCACGCGCAGCCGCGCCTCGTCCTTGAAGGTGGTGGAGACCATAAAGAAGATCAGCAGCAGAAAGACGACATCGATCAGCGGGGTAAGATTGATGTCGGCCGTTTCACGACGGTGCGGACGCAGATTCACGCGGAGACCTCGCCGGCCTCGCGCTCGCCCTTCATCACCTCCACGAGCCGCAGCGACTGCTCTTCCATGTCGAGTGCGAGCCGTGCAACCTTATTGTCGAAGAAGCGATGGAACATCAGCGCCGGAATGGCCACCGACAGACCGGCCGCGGTCGTGATCAACGCCTTGGAGATCCCGCCGGCGAGCACGGCGGCGTTGCCGACACCGGCGTCCATGATGACGCCGAAGACATCGATCATGCCGAGAACAGTGCCCAGCAGGCCCAGTAGAGGGGCCACCGAGGCGATCGTGCCCAGACTGTTGAGGAAGCGCTCCAGCTCGGCCACCACCTGACGGCCGGTGTCCTCGATCGCCTCCTTCATGATCTCGCGCGAGTGATTTCGATTGATAAGCCCGGACGCAAGCAGGCGCCCGAGTGGGGAGCCCGTGCGGATCTCCTCGATTCGCGCATCGGTCAGCTCGCCCCGACGGTGCCACTCCCAGATCCGGGTCACGAGATTCGCCGGCATGATCCGCGAGCGGCGCAGCGTCCATCCGCGCTCGATGACGACAGCGGTTGCGATGATCGAGCAGGCGACGATCGGCACCATCAGCCAACCGCCGGCATACATCACTTCAAGCAAGAGGAATGCTCCCTAGGAACAAAAAAAAGCAAAACGACTCGACAAGAGAATCCCTTTGCCACGCTTGTCGTTGTCGTTGTCGTAATCGACAACGACAACGACAACGAATAGATTCGGTGCTTAAGTTATTTCTGACACGTGACTTATTCTCAACAGTCGCATCGAGGCAAGCACGCGACCGTACGGACGCAATGGTACTCCCTCGACCCGCATCGGCAACCCGCCGCAGTGCAGCGGGCTCAGCACCGATCAATTTCCGAAATCTCTCACGGAGACACGGAGACACGGAGAACTCAACATCTTTGCTTCGTGTCCTCCGTGTCTCCGTAGCTCCGTGAGAGGCCTCTCGAGCTGGAACCAGGGTGTCGGCGTCAACTGACAGGCGGCAAGGTGCAGCGGGGTCGGAGCCCGATGCGCGAGCGGGCCCGAGGCCCCGCTTGCCCGCCCCTGCTTAACCCAGCGGGAGTATGCTAGCCTTTCGGAGCATTGCCGAAGGCCGCGTGACGGCCGAGGCCCGACACCGGACCCGGCGACTGCTGCGATCCGTGGACACTGATCATCTAAACCGCGCCGGCTCCAACGCTCGTCAAGTCTGCCGGGGCCGATCCCATCCAAAAACATCGCATACCGCGCCGGGCGCGGTTTAGGAGGAGCACCGATGGGCTGGACACTGCTTGGCTTGATCGTGTTGTTGGCGATTCTTGTCGTCGTCATCTACAACCGCCTGGTTGCCGGACGCAATCGCTACAAGAATGCCTTTGCTCAGATCGATGTTCAGCTCACGCGCCGCTACGACCTGATCCCGAATCTGGTCAAGGTCGCCGAGCGCTACATGACCCACGAGCGCGAGACGCTCGAAGCCGTCATCCAGGCCCGCAACCAAGCGGTCGGCAGCCTCAAGCAGGTCGCGGCCGATCCGAGCGACGGCGCCGCGGTGGCGATGCTGGCCCAAGCCGAGATGGGCGTGGCCGGAGCACTGGGCAAGCTGTTCGCGCTCTCCGAGGCCTACCCCGACCTCAAGGCCAATCAAAATATGATGCAGCTCTCCGAGGAGCTGGTCAGCACCGAGAACCGCGTGGCCTTCGCGCGCCAAGCCTTCAACGATGCGGTCATGGGCTACAACACCCTGCGCGAGGTCTTCCCGAACAACCTGATCGCGCAGCGTTTCGGATTCACGGCCGCGCAGTTGTTGGAGATCGAGGCGCCGGAGAAACGCGAGGCCGTCACAGTCTCCTTCTGAACCGCGCTTGTGGGTCTATGGAAGGATTGCGTTTGGGAACGACCTCTCCGCGATCCACAATCACGGCGGGGCGCGGTTCAGGTTTTTTTGTTTTTTTAATGACTTAAACTGGGTCCACGCCGACGCCGGCAGAGAGCCTCCGAGATCGAACCCGAATCAAAACCCCACATGAACACTAAGGACGCAGTTTAATTGGACTTCTTCGCGCATCAGGACCGCGCCCGTCGGCGCACGCGGCTCCTCGTGGTGCTGTTCGTCCTCGCCGTGATCAGCATCGTGGCGGTGGTCGACTTGGTCGCGCTCGCCTTCCTGGGGCTCGGCTCGGATCCGGATGGGCTCGGTTTCTCGCCGGTATTCTCGTGGGACGTGGCTCGCGAGAGCCTCCCTCTGCTCATTTGGGTCTCTCTGCTGACCGCGGGTGCGATCGGGCTCGCCAGCCTGTTTCGCATTCTCACGCTGCGCAACGGCGGGGGGGCCGTGGCGCGCGGGCTCGGCGGGGTCATGGTCAATGCGGATACGACGGATCCGCAGCTGCAGCGCTTGCGCAACGTGGTCGAGGAGATGTCCATCGCTGCGGGCGTGCCGGTCCCTCAAATCTACGTGCTTGAGCAGGAGGACGGCATCAATGCCTTTGCCGCCGGTTATTCGCCGGCCGATGCGGCCATCGCGGTCACCCGTGGCGCCCTGCGGACACTGACCCGCTCGGAGCTTCAGGGCGTTGTCGCACACGAGTTCTCGCACATCCTCAACGGCGACATGCGCCTCAACATTCGCCTGATCGGGATCCTGTTCGGGATCCTGGTGCTCGCCATCATCGGCCGACTCATGCTCTCGGTACGGCATGGCCGGGCGAGCAAGCACACCGCCGCGATCGTCATGATCGGCCTCGCTCTGGTCGCGACCGGCTATATCGGGCTCTTCTTCGGACGGCTGATCCGTGCGTCGGTGTCGCGTCAGCGCGAGTTCTTGGCCGACGCCTCGGCCGTTCAGTTCACCCGCGAGCCGGAGGGGATCGCCGGTGCACTGAAGAAGATCGGCGCGGCACCGGCCGGATCGGTGCTTGCGGCCGACAGCGAGGAGATCGGGCACATGCTCTTCGCCGCGGGGCTGACGCGTCGGCTCTTGGCCACACATCCGCCGATCGCCGATCGCATTCGCGCAATCGAGCCGGGTTTCGACCCCGCAGAGCTGGAAACGATGCAGGTGATGCAGAGGTTGGCGACGCCGAGCGCGGCCGGCATCGTCGCCGCGATGGCCGAGCCTCGGCCGATCCTCGAAGGGCGACCGAGCGCGTCGAGTCTTGATGCCGATCGCATCGTCGGCGCGATCGGTCGGCCCGATACGGCACGGATCCAGGTCGCGGCTCGCCTGAACCGGGCGATCCCGGAACCGCTTGCACGCGCCGCCCGCTCCACCGAGTGGGTGATGACGGTCGTCTGCTATCTCTTGATCGACCCGGACCCCGAGATCCGCGAGCGCCAGCTCTTGATGGTCGCCGAGACACTCGGCAGCGAGGGCGAGCGTCAGGTCAGCACGCTCCTCTCCGCGGTGCCGAGCTTGGCCACGGACTTGCGCATCCCGCTGCTCGAGATTGCCTTCCCGACCCTGCGCCGTCGTCCGCAGACCGAGCTGGCGCGCCTGATGGCGCTGCTCGATCGGCTGATCCATGCGGACGGGCGCATCGATGTCTTCGAGTATGTCCTTGCACGCCTGCTCGCGCAGCAGATCCAAGACACCATCGCCCCGACCGATGCGCACAGCGCCGGCACTGCCCGTCTCTCCGGCTGCGAAGACGAGATCCGCGATCTGCTGGTCATCCTGGCGGTGCACGGCAACCCGAACCAACGCGCCGCCCGAACCGCCTTCGCCGCCGGTCTGGCGTCGCTCGGGATGCGTCCGCGCGAGATGACCCCGATCGGACCGGACGACTGGCCGGATCGTCTCGACCGAGCGCTCGCCCGGCTCGATCGGCTGCGCATGGACGACAAGCAGCGGCTACTCCGTGCCCTGATCGCGACGTTGAAGCATGCCGGGATCAATCGGACGGAGATCGAGCTGTTGCGCGCCGTCGTTGCGGCGCTGCATGTCCCCTTGCCGGTATTGGACTGATGTCGCGCCCCATGATTCGACGCGCGGCGAGCGCCGCGGCGCTCGCCGCCGCCCGCACACCCGCCGAGCTGCTCTCCAGACTCTATTCGCATCGCGGCGTGGAGGGTGCGGAAGAGGCGGCGCCCGGACTCTCGGCGCTCCACCCGGCAAGCGCGCTGCGCGGGATCGATCAAGCGGTCGAGCTGCTGGTGCATCACATCCGCGGCGGCGGCCATCTGCTGATCGTCTCGGACTATGACGCCGACGGTGCGACCGGCGGCGCACTGGCGGTCCGCGGTTTGCGCGGCCTAGGCGCGGCGCAGGTCTCCTATCTGATCCCCAGCCGGTTCGCGTTCGGCTACGGCCTGAGTCCGGCGGTGGTGGACGCCGCCGCACCGCGCCGACCGGATCTGCTGATCACGGTCGACAACGGCATCGCCAGTCTCGCCGGGGTTGCGCGGGCCGCGGAGCTGGGCATCCCGGTCCTGGTGACGGATCATCATCTCCCCGGCGAGCGGCTCCCGGACGCCGCCGCGATCCTCAACCCCAATCAGCCGGGCTGCGCCTTTCCGAGCAAGCACCTGGCCGGTGTCGGCGTCGTCTTCTATCTGCTGGTCGCCGCCCGTGCCCGTTTGCGCGAGCAGGGCTGGTTCGGTGCGGGGCGACCCGAGCCCAACCTCGCGGATCTGCTGGACCTGGTCGCCCTGGGTACGGTCGCGGACGTGGTGACCCTGGACCGCAACAATCGGATCCTGGTCGAGCAGGGACTCAGACGTATCCGCGCCGGGCGGTGCAGTCCGGGCGTGCGTGCACTGCTGACGATCGGCGGCCGGGACCCGAGCCGGGCGACGGCGACCGATCTGGCCTTCGTCGCCGCACCCCGGCTCAACGCGGCGGGTCGGATCGAGGACATGTCGGTGGGTGTCGATTGTCTGCTGACCGACGACCCGCAGGTCGCCGCGGACCTTGCGGCGCGTCTCGATGCCCTGAATCGCCGTCGCCGTGAGATCGAAGGCGCGATGAAGGACGAGGCCGAGTCCTCTCTCGCGGGGCTCTGTCTGGACGGCGCGACACTGCCGCCCGGACTCTGTCTGTTTGGCGAGGATTGGCACCAGGGTGTCTCGGGGATCGTCGCGGCGCGCATCCGCGAGCGGTATCATCGCCCCGTGATCGCCTTTGCAAACGGCGGTGACGGGTTTCTGCGCGGCTCCGCGCGATCGGTCGACGGAGTCCATGTCCGCGATCTGATCGCACTGGTGGATCGTCAAGATCCGGGCTTGATCGAGCGTTTCGGAGGTCACGCGATGGCCGCGGGGTTGAGCATTCGCCCGGAGGCCTTGCCCCGGTTCCGCGAGGCCTTTGCGGAGGCCGTGCGCACGGTGGTCGGCGACCGGCCGCCGCAGCCGGAGATCGCATCCGACGGTGCGCTTCCGCAGCGGCTCATGACCTTGGAGACCGCCGAGACCCTGCGCGTCGCCGGCCCTTGGGGCAAGGGCTTCCCGGAGCCCCGTTTCGACGGCACCTTCGACGTCTTGAGCGCACGCTTGGTGGGCGAGCGCCATCTCAAGCTCCGTCTTGCCGGACCCGCGGCCGAGGATGGACCGATCGAGGCCATCGGCTTCAACCTGGGCGAGCAGATCTCGGAGGCCGGCGGCGCCGTCCGGCTCGCCTATCGATTGGACGTCAACGACTACCGAGGCAACCGCTCCGCGCAATTGATCCTCGAGCATCTGGAGCCGGCCGCATAACGGATCTCGAACCGCAAAGGCGCAAACCGCGCAAGGGTTTTGGTTGACGTGGTCAGGCCGGACGACCGGTCGGGAACCGACGGTCGTCTGCGGCGAGGCGCGAACTATATGGCGGCGTGCCGGTGCGGTTCGCAGGCTCACCGCACCCTACCGCATATTCTTGGATTTCGGGATGAACGTTACGATCGACGACGACGAAGACGAGTATCGGGACGAAGAGCGCGGCCCGAGCAAGAGCCAGCTCAAGCGCGAGAAGCTGGCCCTGCAGGCCCTGGCCGAGCGCATGGCCGGAATGCCACGGACCGAGCTGGAGCGTCTGAACCTCAGTGCAGCGACCTGGGTCGCCTTGGACGAGACGTCCCGGATCAAGGATATCCGTGCCCGCGGCCGTCACTGGAAGCGCATCGCCAACCTGCTGGAACGCGAGGACATGGCCGCCGTCCACGCCCTGGTGGACCAGGCCGAGTCTCGCGAGCGCGAGGCGGCCGCACACCTGCATGCGCTCGAGCGCTGGCGCGAGCGACTCATCGCCGAAGACGAGGGCGCGTTGAGCGAATTCATCGACGCATGCCCGGATGTCGACCGCCAGCAGCTGCGTACGCTGATCCGTGCCGCACAACGCGACCAAGAGCGCGGCCGGCCCGACGCACCGCGCAAACTGTTCCGCTTCCTGCGCGACAGCCTGGAGTCCAGCACGCATTAAACCGCGCCCGGCGCGATAAGCGATGATTTTGGATGGGATCGGCCCCGGCAGACGTGCCGACCGCTGGAGCAGGCGTGGTTTAAGTTCTTGAGAAACATAACATATTAGACCGCGCCCCCCGCTAAGGGCCGGGGATGCACCAAACGTCGAGCTCGCTCGAAAGTGAGCATCTCGCTCTGGAAGCGGTTTAGTCACGTGTCAAGAATACGTTGAGCACCGAATCTGATTGTTGTCGATTACGACAACGACAACGACAACCACAACCACAACGACAACGACAACGACAACGACAACGACAACGACAACGACAACGACGATCGTAGCAAAGGTGTTCTCTCGTCGAGTTGTTTTTCTTATTTTCGAACCATTCACTACGGGATTTTTCGGGGCTTGGGATTTGCTGGCTGTGACCATTTGGAACTCACATGAATACCGCTATTGAACCGGCGCCTGGGGTGGCGAACGCGAACGGACAGGTCCCGACAGACCATCCGTCACTCTCCGTCGTCATCCCCATGTATCAGGAGATCGACAACGTCGAGCCCATGCTGAGGCGGGTCCATGAAGGGCTTGCGGAGTACCGCGGCGCCTGGGAGCTGATCTGTGTCGACGACGGCAGCCGCGACGGCACGGGCGAGCGTCTGCGCAAGGTCGGCGAGCGCTTCGGCCCGCATGTACGGGTGATCCGGCTGAGGCGCAACTTCGGCCAGACCGCGGCCATGCAGGCCGGTTTCGACGCGGCACGCGGCGAGCTGATCGCCACGCTCGACGGCGATCTGCAGAACGATCCGGCCGACATCCCGCGCATGGTCGAGGAGCTGCTTACACGCGACCTAGATCTCCTGCAGGGCTGGCGCCGTCAACGCCAGGATGGGTTGGTCATGCGCAAGCTCCCCTCCAAGATGGCCAATGCACTGATCGGCAAGGTCACGGGCGTGGCCCTGCACGACTACGGCTGCAGCCTCAAGGTCTATCGCGCCGAGGTGATCAAGGAGGTCACCCTGCTCGGGGAGATGCACCGCTTCATCCCGGTCTGGGTGGCCGGCGTGACTGCGCCCGAGCGCATCGGGGAAACCGAGGTCGCCCATCAGGCCCGTCGCTTTGGGACCTCTAAGTACGGGATCTCGCGCACATTCCGGGTCCTGCTCGACCTTCTGTCCGCCTTCTTCTTCCTGCGGTTCGGATCGCGACCGGGCCACTTCTTCGGATCCATCGGGATCCTCTTCGGCGTGCTCGGGAGCATCTTGATGGCGGAGATGCTTTGGGTGAAGTTCGGACTCGGACAACACATCGGGACACGCCCGATGCTCTTCGTGTCCATCCTCTTCCTGGTCATGTCGATCCAGTTCCTCACGACCGGGGTGCTCGCCGAGCTGATGATGCGCACCTTCTATGCCTCGGGCGAGCACACCCACCACCGGATTCGCTGGCAGTCCGATCCGACGCATGCCGACTGGAGGCGCTCGCAATGAGCCCAGTCATCGCCGACCGCGGCCCGAGCGGGATGCTCGGACGCGTCCTGACCTCGCCCTGGCTGCTCGTCGCGGTCGTACTGCTGAGCTTTTACTGGCAGTTGGGCGCGGTGCCGCTCTACGATCTGGACGAGGGCGCCTTCACCGAGGCGACCCGCGAGATGCTCGCGAGCGGCAACTTCATCACGCCCTACAAGGACGGTGAGCCGCGCTACGACAAACCGGTGCTCATTTACTGGTTGCAGGCGGCCTCGACGCAGGCGTTCGGATTCAACGAGCTGGCGCTGCGTCTGCCCTCGGCGCTGGCCGCGACCCTCTGGGTACTCGCGGTCTGGGGCTTCGTGCGCGAGCGTCTTGATCGCGAGAGCGCGGTCGTCGCCGGCCTGGTGATGGCCTTGAGCCTCCAGGTCTCGGTGATCGCCAAGGGGGCGGTCGCCGATGCGGTGCTCAACCTCTTCATCGCGCTCGCCTTCTTCGAGATCTATCGCTATTACCTGGACCCGAATCCCGCGACGAACCGCCGCTTCGTGTTGCGCGCCTTCCTCTGGATGGGGCTCGGGTTCCTAACCAAGGGACCGGTAGCGGTCTTCTTCCCGGTGCTGGTCAGCCTGCTCTTCTTCGGGTCGCAACGTGAGTTGCGGCGCTGGGTGCAGGCGGCCTTCGCACCGAAGGGTTGGCTGGTGTTCGTTGCGGTCGCCCTGCCCTGGTATCTCGCGGTCTATCTCGACGACGGACCGGGATTCTTCCGCAGCTTCTTTCTGGAGCACAACGCCGGGCGCTTCGGCGATGCCATGCACGGCCACGCCGGGTTTCCGGGCTACTATCTGGTGATGCTGCCGATCATCCTGCTGCCCTTCACCGGCTGGTTCCTGCGTCTCCTGCCGGGGCTGCGCGCCGCCTGGTCGGATCCGCTCGAACGCTTCCTCTGGATCTGGTTCGGCACCGTCTTCGTCTTCTTCTCCTTCTCCGGGACCAAGCTGCCGCATTACCTGCTCTACGGGGCTACACCGCTCTTTATCCTGATGGCCAAGCATCGCGATCTGCTGAAGGGCCGCTGGCTCGCCTTCGCGGCGCCGCTGATCTTCCTCGGCCTGCTTGCGGTGCTCCCCGGGGTGATTGGTCTGATCGAATCGCAAGCGGACAGGGCGCACGAGGTCGCCATGTTTCAAGATGCCCGCGGGGTCCTGGGGCTCGACTATCTGGGCGCCATGCTCGCCGGTCTGGCCGCGATGATCGGCCTGCTCCTGTGGTCGCGCCCGCCCCTCTGGCAGCGGCTGATCCTTGCCGGCGTGATCCAAACGCTGGTGGTCTACGGGGTCCTGGTCCCGCGGGTCTTCGAGGTGATGCAGGCGCCGGTCAAGGAGGCGGGTCTGCTGGCGCGCGAGCTAGACCTCCCGACGGTGGTCTATCGCACCTCCATGCCGAGCTTCAGCGTCTATCGCGATGCCGTCACACCGAATCGCCCACCTTTGCCCGGCGAGCTGGTCTTCCTGCGTGTCGACAAGCTGGACGCCCTGACCGAGGACTTCCCCGGCTTGGAGCAAGACCTCGTCTATCGTCGAGGTCCGGTCGCCTTGGTGCGCATGGGTCAGGCGGACGACAGGCGCGCCATCGACACGCAACCCTGAGACAACGATGCACACCGACCTCATCGCATTCTGGAAGCAAGACCTTGGTCAGCGTTTGGAGACGGGGGCCGCTCGAACCACGCTCACATCGCCAAGCGGCGCGGCCTGGTTGTCGGGGTGGGCCAGGATCTGCCTGATCGTCGGCCTGACGCTCTATCTCGGCGTCGGATACGACGCCGGCTTCATCCGGATCAACGCTGCCGCGGCGGCCTATCCGGACTGGGTCTGGCAGTGTCTAACGGTCTTGGGCGACGAGCGTGTACCCTTCGCCTTGGCCCTCCTCTTCGCACTGCGCTACCCGAGAGTCTTCTGGGCGCTGATACTCGCCGCGTTGATCGCAGCCGCCTACAGCCGAGGCTTCAAGGCGCTGTTCGATACGACGCGCCCGCCGGGCGTACTCGCAGCCGATGCCTTCAATCTCATCGGGCCGAGCCACTCCCGCATGAGCTTTCCGTCCGGTCACAGCGTGACCGCAGCGGTCTTTTTCGGGGTCTTGATCTACTACACACGCTGGACGGCGTTACGGGCGCTGTTCTTGACGTTGGCCGTGCTGGCCGGGCTGAGCCGGGTGGCGGTCGGCGTGCACTGGCCGGTTGATGTGGCTGCCGGTCTGTTCGGCGGGGCAATCGCGGCCTGGCTCGGTGCCATGCTGGCAGCCCGGTGGTCGGGGCCGGCGACGAACCTATGGGTTCATGTCGGCGTCGTGAGCTTGGCCGTGATCCTGGCGGTCACATTGCTCTTCGACGATGCAGGTTACAACGCGGCGGCAACGCCCTTGGCCATCCTCGGCTTCCTCGCGCTGGGGGTCGCGGGGATCCAGTATCTGCTTCGACCTTGGCTGAGCTATCGGCGCGCGGTCAAAACCGCAGGACCTCTGCCGTAGGTCGGGTTAGGCGCGCCGGCACGCTCTCGAATGCTGCCCGCAGAGGTCGATGCACGCCGTAACCCGACGTTTGCGACCTGCTCGAAAGTTGCTCGTCGGATGACGCTATCGCTCATTCGACCTACGGGAGTCCTGTGTCGGGTCAGGACAGCCTGACCCGACAAGCGGCGATCAGAACTCTCCGGTCGCGCCGGCGGTGATGATGTCGAGCATCTGACCGTTGATGCCGAGTGCCAATGCTTGAAGCTCGGGCGGCAGGTCATAGGCGCTGATCAGCATGTCGAGATTGAGCATCTGCAACCAGATCCGGCCGTCGGTGTCCTCGACCAAGGCGATGCTGCACGGCATGTAGGCCGCAAAGATGGTGTTGAATCGCGCCATCTTGACCGCGTCTTCCGGATTGCAGAATTGGAAGATCTCCAGGCGCATCGACTCGATGCCGCGATTTCCGACCTCCTGCCCGACGTTGAGATGCGCAACCAGGCGCATGTTGAGCTCGACCGCCTTGGAGAGCATGGCCTCGCCCGCCGCATCGGCGGAGACGCCTGGCGCAAGCCCGATCTTGAGCACGGTGTGCTCGACATCCGACATGCGAATCTCGGGAGAAGCGTCCTCGGCCGCCATCAGCGGCAGGGACGCGAGAAGGGTGAATGCAACGACAAGGCTCAGGTATTTCATTCTTGTATCCTCAAGATATTTTTATGGATATGTCCGACTCGGGGTTCAGTTCTTGTCGTCGAGCGTCGTCACGAAGCCGATGATATCGAGGATGTCCTGGTCGCTGTAGTCCACGAAGGTCTCGTCTTCCGGATCGTTGGCGTGCATCCGCTTGCCGGTCTTGAACTTCTCGATCTGGCGGAAAAGATAGCCGTCGTATTGACCGGCGAGCCTGGGGCTTTCCTTGCGCTTGTTGCCTTCGGCAGCGCGCCCGTGGCAGGTCTTGCAATCGCTCTGATAGATATCCTCGCCGCTTTCGACATCCGCACCTTCCGGGGTCGGGACATCGAGCGGATGAACCGCTTCCAGATCAATGCTCGCGATATAGCCCGCCAGGCTGTTCAAGTCATCATCCGACAGGCCGCGCAGCCCGCCCACGACGATCATCGCGGCATGCTCGCGGTTGCCGTCGCGATAATCGATCAGACTCTTCATCAGATAATAATCGGGCAGGCCCGCAAGACGCGGATATTTGCCACCCAGGATGCCCTGCGAGTACTGGCCGTGGCAGAGTGCGCACTGGCGATGCAGGCGTTGGCCGAGATCCAGATCAGGCTCCGGTTCCGAGGTGCTGGCGACAACCGACGGGGTCACTGCCAGAGAGCCCGAAAAAGCGAGTGAAATGGCCAGCGCGCGGACAATCGTAGATCTCATACTCCAAACTCCAGGTGGATGATTGTTCTCGTGAGCGGCTACGATAGGAGATCGGCCGCGTAGGTGCAACCCGTTCAGGATCTTGGGTTTTCTTGCCGACAGAATCCCTCCTTTCGCTAGGGTCTGAACCCTTCCGAGCGGAGCCGGACGCTCGCTCGGGCGAGGTCCCGTTCATACCACGATCAAAACCCTTTATCAGGGATCGGCCGAGGGCAGGCTCGTGGTGCGCGGTCCGGCATCCAACTGCCTGATCGCACCTCCCGCGTGGCTTCCGAGCAGGCTGCTCGCGATCTCCTCCCCCGCACGACGCCCGGAATGTAGCGCCCATTGGATCGAGGGTGCCGACCGATATTCCCCGCAGGTCCAGAGCCAATCGGATTGACGCAGCCGCACGGCACCCGGATAGGCGACCGGCGGCGACTGAACCGGCAAGGCATGCGGCAGCCGATACACCGCCAAGCGCTTCCAGGCGAGAACCTGATCGCCGAACCAGGCGATGAGCTCGCGACGCAGGTCCGTCTCGAGCGCATCCGGATTGTGCTCCGCGCCGTGCGCGTTGACGGCGATGAGACTCTCGCCCCGCGGGGCATAATGGTCCGAGAGATTGCTCGGACAAAGCAGGCTGTTGATCCGCCCTCGCCCTTCGCCGTTGACGACGAGATAAGGTCCCTCGATCGGCGGAACGCTCGCCGCGAAATAGACGCAGGTGGTTCCCCGACTAGCCACCTCTGCACCGTACGAACGACCGAGAAGACGCGCCGTCTCGTTTCCCTCGGTCGCCAGCACGACGGTGCCCGCCCGCAGCCGCTCGCCCGTGTCGAGCATGATCTGTTGGTCCAGGATGCGCTCGACCCGCGCGCCGGTGCGGATGGAGTCGCGAGGCAGCTGCTGCGCGAGCTGTGCCGGAAGCTCGCCCATGCCACGCGTCGGCAGCGCGGTGTCGCCCAGCGCAAAGGCGCGGAACACGAACTCGAATGCGCGCGAGGACACACCCAGTTCGGGTTCGAAGAAGACGCCGCTGAAAAACGGCTTGAAGAAGCGCTCGATCATGCGTGCCGAGAAACCCAGCTCGCGCAGCAAGGCCAAGGCGTCGCGCTCCGGACGCAAATAGAGCGCTTGCAGATCGCCCGCCAAAGCGCGACGACGCAGCGCGAGGAGTCTCAGCTTGTCGCCGAGGCTTCCCACCGGCGACACGACCATCTCGGGCAGCCGCATCGGGCGGCGCCAGATATCGCTGACGCGATGCATCCGGCCCTGGGTATGGACCAAAGCACCCGGATAGAAGGGCCGGAGGTCCAGGCGCGCGTAGTCGAAGAACCGCTGCGCCTCGGGGTACCAGGTCTGCAGGACTTGGAAACCGCGATCCAGGAGAAAGCCGTCGCGTCGATCGGTGCGCACGCGACCGCCGGGAGCATCCGACGCCTCGATCAGCAGGGGCTCGAAACCCCGCTCGCGCAGTGTGACGGCACAGGCCAAGCCGGAGAGACCGGCGCCGATAATGATGACGTCTGTGCTCATGTTAAACCGCGTCCGGAGTGTTTTGATTTGTGTTCATGAGGTTAAAGGCGAAAGGTTAAAGGCTGATAGCTGACAGCTGCTCTCACCCTCAACCGCTCCCTCCCGCTGCCAAATCTGCACGAAGTGCCTCCGCCTGCCGGCGTATCGCCCCGAGACGATCGACGTCCAACCGCGCGAGATTCCGCCATTGCAGCGCGGTGCGCGGATGGTTGGTGAACCGAGTCCGGTGCCGATCGAGAAAGTCCCAATAGAGCGTCGTAAACGGACAGGCGGTCTCACCGACGGCCTCCTTCGGATCATAGCGGCACTGCCGACAATAGTTGCTCATCCGATTGATGTATTGGCCCGTCGCGACATAGGGTTTGGAGGCCAACAACCCGCCGTCGGCAAACTGGCTCATCCCGATCACGTTGGGCGCCTCGACCCATTCGACGGCATCCACGAACATTGCCAGGTACCAGGCATGGACCTCGCGCGGCTCAACCCCGAGCAGCAGCGCGAAGAGCCCGGTCACCATCAGGCGTTGGATATGGTGGCCGTACCCGTATGCGAGCACCTGTCCAATCGACGCCTGGAGACAAGCGTAGTCGGTCTTGCCGGTCCAGTAAAAATTCGGGAGCGGGCAGTGTGCATCCAGAACGTTGGATTCCAGATAGACCGGCCCTTCGCGCCAATAGATCCCGCGCACATACTCACGCCAGCCGAGGATCTGGCGGACGAAGCCTTCGACCGAGGCGAGCGGCGCCTGGTTCGCCTCGAAGGCCGTGATCGCGGCATGGATCGCCGTGCGCGGGTCGAGCAGCTTGAGATTCAGGGCGGCCGAGATCCGCGCGTGATGGAGATAGGGCTCGCCGGTCCACATGGCGTCTTGCCACGGGCCGAACGCCGCGAGCCGGTTGCGGATGAAGTCATCGAGCGCCTCGCGGGCTTGTACCGCGGTCACCGGCCAGTCGAAGCGTTCCAGTGTGCCCGGGGCGTCCGGGAAACGCCGCTCGACCATCACGATCAGGTCGCGCGTGATGGCGTCGGGTGGGAAACCGATCGGTTCAGGCACCATGCCCGGACCTTGTCGACCGAACGCCTTGCGGTTTTCTTGATCCAGGTTCCACTGCCCGCCGACGGGCTGCGCAGGATCCGCCGGACCTTCCATCAGGATGCCTTCCCGTTTGCGCAAATGGCGGTAGAAGTGCTCCAAGCGGAGCCCTTTGCGACCGACCGCCCAACGATCGAACGCCTCTCGCGAGCAGATGAAGTGGTCGTCCGGGCGGATCTCGAGCGGCACTGCGCTAGCCTCGGCGACGCCCTGCAAGGCAGCGAGCACGCGATGCTCCCCCGGCTCGGTCAGGATCAAGCGCTCCGGCCGCAGGCTCCGGATCGCTGCGGCGAGACCGGCAGCAAGAGATAGATCGGCCTCGACGTCCATCGCCCGATAATGGACGCTGACGCCCGCCGCCTCCAAGGCGTCGCGGAAGTGCCGCATCGCGGAAAGAAACAACAGAATCCGTGCCTTGTGCGAAGGCACATGGGTCGACTCCTCGACCGCCTCGCACATCCAGACCCGATCGCGTCTCGCATCCAGGTCGCGTGCGGCCGCGGCTCCGGCATCGAGCTGGTCCCCGAGCACCAGCACCAGATGTCGACAAAGTGGATTGGTCATGGGTACCCGAGTCAGCGTTTGGGTCTAGTGCAGCACGGCAGATGTGTCGAGACCGTTCGTTGTCGTTGTCATTGTCGTCATCGACGATCGATACGACTGCGATTACGATGACGACAACGACAACGAGAATGATCTCGGACGCTCTACACTGCACCGCTAGCGGTGTCCCGGAATGAGCACCGCGACGGCGCATGGCGGCCATTGGACGACTAAAGTCGCCCCACGGTCCTATCACCTCAAGCCGAATAGGCGATCTGCCGTCGAAAGAGCGCTTGGACCATCGCGATGTCGTCGGCCTGATCCGCAGTCTTGTCCGGACGATGGCGCTTCACACGCGCGAAGCGTAGGGCGAGCCCGCCCGGATACTGTGGACTCTCCTGAAGCTCGTTGAAGGCGATCTCGACGACCAGCTCGGGGCGCACATGCAGCACCTGGCCTTCCTGCGCCACCGCGAGCACACTCAGTCGCTCGGTCTGCCAGATGAGCATCGCATCCGTCAGGCCCTTGAAGGTCTTGCCCAGCATCACGAAGCCGCCCGCCGGGTCGCGTGCGCCCAGATGCAGATTGCTCAACCAACGGCTGCGCCGACCGCTGCCCCACTCCGCCGCCAGGACCACCAGGTCGAGCGTCTGCGTCGGCTTGATCTTGAGCCACTGGCGACCGCGCGCACCGGCCGCATAGGGGGCCGCCGGGTCCTTGGCCATGATCCCCTCGTGACCCGCGGCGAGTGCGCGCTCCAGAAAGGCGAGGGCCTCGGCCGCATCGCTCGGCTGCAACCGCGGGATGAGCGCGCACTCCGGAACAACCGCGGCGAGTGCGGCGAAGCGCTCCCGCGCCGGGGCATCGATCATGAGTGTTCCGTCGCATTGAATGCAATCGAAGAAGAAGACGCTCAGCGGCAGCTCGGCGCGCAGACGCACGACGTCGAGCCGCCGACCGAAGCGGCGCATGCTCGTCTGGAAGGGGTGCGGTCGCCCGTCCGCACGCAGCGCCAGCACCTCGCCGTCGAGCACCAGGTCCGCAACGGGAAGCGGTGCGATCAGCTCCGAAATCTCGGGCACTGCCGCAGTCACCTCATGGCCCTGCCTGCTGTAGACCCGGACCTCCTCGCCGCACTTGTGGACCTGCACACGGGCACCGTCCAGCTTGAATTCGAGATCGGGCGCGGCGATCCGGTCGAGCGCGTCGTCGAGATCCTCGGCAGGTTGGGCGAGCATCGGCAGCATCGGGCGAAAGAGCTCGAGACCGATCGCCCGCAGCCCCGCGGCACCGGAGTCGAAGGCCGTGCGCGTGACCCGGGCCGGATCGCCGCTCAGCATGAGGGCGCGCCGAACCATTGGGGGATCCAGCCCGGCCGCCTGCGAGACCGCCTCCATCACCAGCCCCTCGACCGCCCCTTGCCGCAGCTCGCCGAGCATCAGGCGGGCAAGAAATCCCTGTTCCTCGCGGGTGGCCTGCTCGAACAGACCCTGCAACAACGACCGCCGGTGTGCCTGTGCCCCGGCACCCTTGACGGCAAGCAGTGCATCGAATGTCCGATCCAGGTCACCGAGGGTCAAGCGGCCCTGCTCGACCGGAACTAGACCTCGGAGTGCATCGACCTGCGCCGGCCCCACCCCGACGCGACCTTGCGGGATCGCCCCGGCGAGATAGCTCGCCGCGAGTGCAGTCTCCTCGCGGCCCAGCCGACCGAGCACACCCGCAATCAGACCGATCTTGTCGCGCCGCGACGAGCGGGTGGTCACGTCAGCCGAGAGTCGGACCAGCGTTTCGAGCGTTGTCGCAGAGGTATCTATGGGCATCCGGCTCGTCGATGCAATCGATTCCGATCTCCGAATTCCGGATCGCCCAAGGATAAGCCGCGCCCAGAGCAGGATCCTCGTTGTCGAGTGAGCTCGACGTTTGGCACATCCACACCCCTTAGCGGGGACGCGGTCCAAAATGATCTATTTTTTAATGGTACTGCTCCGTCGTGTACTGCCCTGGCGCATGACGCTTATGGCGGGCCAGACCGCGCTCCTCGAGGATGACCTTCACATCCTTGATCATGGCCGAGTTCCCGCACAGCATCACATGGCTGGTGTGTGGGTCGATGGCCGCTCCGACGTGCGCTTCCAAGCTGCCGCCCGTCAAGAGATTGGTGATCCGGCCCGAGAGCGCATCCGGAACCGTCTCGCGACTCACCGCCGGCACGAACCTGAACCGCTCGCCACGGCGCTCGGCGATCGCCGCGAGGATCTCGCCATAGGTCAGATCGGTGGCCTGACGTACGCCGTGGACCAGAACGACGCGCTCGAACAGATCCCAAGGCTCCCGCGAACGCAGGATCGAGAGATAGACACCAAGTGCGGTCCCGGTTGCGAGCAGCCAGAGCGTCTTCGTGGGCTTGACCGTGTCGAGCGTGAAGATGCCGCCCGGCTTCTCCGACAGCCAGACCTCGTCGCCGGGATTCAGATCGGACAGACGCGGCGTCAGCGGGCCTTCCGGCACCTCGTTGAAATAGATCTCCACCGGACGTTCCTGCGGCGGATTGACCAGCGAATAGGGTCGACCCACGCGATCGCCCTCGATATCCAAGGCGACCTTGATGTACTGCCCCGCCTTGAAGTCGGCGACCGGACCGTCGAACTGCATGCTGTAGAGTCCGTCCGTCCAGGCATGCTTGCCCGTCACCTTCGCTTTTACCCAGTCGCTCATAACCGATCCTGCTCCTCGTTGATCCCAAAAATCCTGTCGTCGTGAACGCACGCACGCTATCGTCGAGGTACTTAACGACACTCGAAACGACATCCTCCAGTAAGGTTCGGAGGTTGGTGCCCGCCCCCCGTTTTCAAATCACTCTTACCACCTCTCCTCACCTCTCCCGTTCTCGGCACGGAGGCGACGCGTCGCCTCCGTGCCGAGAACGGGATTGTAATCGGAGTTTTGTGCATCACCTCGCGAAAGACCAAGCAGGACGAAGCATGACTGAGCTCGGAGAGACTTACCCCGATGATCAAGGCCACACTATTTGCACTAGGAATCGCCGCCATGAGCTCTACAGCAAGCGCCGCCAACCCAACCTGCTCGCCCTTGCTCGATATCGAGATGCGTCGACTCGCAGGCGCGGAAGTCGTCAACCTCTGCGAAGCCTACCAGGGTAAGGTGATTCTGATCGTCAACACCGCAAGCAAGTGCGGCTTCACCTCGCAGTACGAAGGACTCGAAGCCCTCTACAGCAAGTACAAGGACCAAGGGCTCGTCGTGCTGGGTTTCCCGTCCAACGACTTCGCGAACCAGGAGCCGGGAAACGAGGAAGAGATCGAGAAATTCTGCCGGCTGACCTACTCGGTCGAATTCCCGATGTTCGAGAAGGTGAATGTTAAAAAGGGTGCCGCATCGCCGCTCTTCGAGCGACTGGCCGTTGCCGGCGCCCCCTACCCGAAGTGGAACTTTTACAAGTACCTGATCGATCGGGACGGAAAGCTCGTGGAGCATTACGTCAGCTTCACCAAGCCGGATGACCGCAAGGTCGTTAGGGCGATCGAAAAGCTGCTGTGACGAACCGGCGCGGTACGGTTCGTCTCGACGATGATGTCGATTCGCTCTGTCGATTGGTACGCCGACACCGACCCGTCTAGAGTTAGGATATCGTCCGGACTGAGAATCACGGCATCCGTCGTCCGGATCGGTCCGTCTGGGCCCTCGGGAACATCCAGCGAGCGGATGGAAACCGGCAAAGCACCCAAGGGTGATGGCCGGGTCTCGATTCGGCTGGACTGCGGATACCACCGATTCAGGGGAGGCTACAACATGGCGACGTCAATGAGCCGGGAGGGGAGTCTCGAAGCCCCGACCCGTCACCCGCTCGACTGGCAAGGTGCTGATTTCTATGATCAGGCTTCGCTCGATGAAGAGCTGGAGCGTGTCTTCGACATCTGTCACGGCTGTCGCCGCTGCGTCAGTCTCTGCCAATCCTTCCCGACGCTGTTCGATCTGGTGGACGGGTCCGAATCGATGGAGGTCGACGGCGTCGCCAAGGACGACTACTGGAAGGTCGTCGACCACTGTTATCTCTGCGATCTGTGCTACATGACCAAGTGTCCCTACGTGCCGCCGCACGAATGGAACCTCGATTTCCCGCACCTGATGCTCCGTGCCAAGGCCGTGAAATACCGGCAAGGCAATGTCAAGATGCGCGATCGCATCCTCACCAGCACGGATGCCGTCGGCTCCCTGGCCGGCATCCCGGTCGTCAACGGGCTGGTCAACGCAGTCAACGCCAGCGCGGTCGGACGACAAGCACTCGAGGCCGTGCTCGGTGTCCACAAGGACGCACGCGTACCCCCCTATGTGAGCGGCACACTGCGTAAAACCGAAAAGGCGCGTATGGGCCGCAAGGCCGTCGGCGAGCCGGCCGGGCCGACCACCGGTAAGGTCGCGCTCTTCACCACCTGCTACGGCAACTACAACGAGCCCGGCGTGAACGCCGACCTGATCGCCGTCTTCGAGCACTCGGGCATCCCGGTCACGCTCCCCGAGAAGGAGCAATGCTGCGGCATGCCCAAGCTCGAACTCGGCGACTTGAACGCGGTCAAGGCGGCGAAGGACGCCAATATCCCGGTGCTCAAGCGTCTGGTCGACGAGGGCTGGGACATCGTCGCCATGGTCCCGTCCTGTGTGCTCATGTTCAAACAGGAGCTTCCCCTGATGTTCCCCGAGGACGCGGACGTGCAGGCGGTCAAGGCGCACATCTTCGACCCCTTCGAATACCTAATGCTCCGGCACAAACACGGCAAGCTCAACACGGATTTCAAGAAGCCGCTCGGAAAGGTTATCTACCAGGCGTCCTGCCATCAGCGGGTCCAGAACATCGGGCAGAAGACCCGTGAGATTCTGGCATTGGTGCCGGACACGACCGTGGAGATCATCGAGCGTTGCTCGGGCCACGACGGCACCTACGCGGTGAAGAAGGAGTACTACGCCTCCGCGATGAAGATCGTGCGACCGGTTGCCGGCCGCGTCGAGAAGGCGGCACCGGACCACTTCGGTAGCGACTGTCCGATGGCCGGCGCCCATATCGCGCACGCACTCGGCAAGGACGGCGAGCAGCGCCATCCGCTGAGTCTGCTGCGGATGGCCTACGGGCTCTGAGCCGCGCTGAACCGCGTCCGACGGGACAGTGAAGCCCGGCGTATCGAGTCGGAGTTGGTGGTTCATGAAAACATCGGTGGTGACGCGGTTCAGGGTGGGAAAAGACCCTGTTCATTCGGACAGCCGGGGACACGCCGGAGATCGGCGCGAAGCGGCGACAGCCCGGATTCGACGACCTGCACGAGTGCGGCGGCATCGACATCTCAATCGGTTAGGAGACGACTATGCATTTGACACGAGACGACCTTTACAGCCTCGAGAAGTACGCGGAGGCTCGCGGTGATTTCCGCGCCCGCGTGATGGCCCACAAGAAGCATCGTCAGGTGGCGATCGGCGCCCATGCCACACTCTATTTCGAGGATCGCCTGACCATGCAGTATCAGATCCAAGAGATGCTGCGGGCCGAGCGGATCTTCGAGTCGGCCGGAATCCAGGATGAGCTGGACGCCTACAACCCGCTGATCCCGGACGGGAGTAACTTGAAGGCGACCTTCATGATCGAGTACGAGGACGTGGACGAGCGACGCGATGCCCTGACGCGGCTACGCGGTATCGAGAACCGGGTGTGGGTCCAGATCGCCGATTTCGATCGGGTCTATGCGATCGCCGACGAGGACATGGAACGCGAGGACGCAACCAAGACATCGGCCGTGCATTTCCTGCGCTTCGAGCTGACGGCGCCGATGGCCACGGCGATGAAACAGGGCGCGAAGCTCGCGCTCGGGACCGATCACCCGGAATACGGCTATCAAGTCGAGGCAACACCCGAGGTCCGTGAGTCGCTTGCCCGCGACCTCGACGACTGAATGAAACGCCCTCGGCCCCGCGCCATGCTGCTCGACATGGACGGTCTCCTCTTCCACGGAGACCGACCACTGCCGGGCGCGCTGCGGCTACTCGACCGACTGCGATCGACACCCCACGCCTTCGTCACCAACAACCCGATCCGCACGCCCGAGCAGGTCGCCGACGCCTTCGGCTCGATGGGGCTGCCGCGACCGGAGCCGGAGCGGATCATCACCTCCGCCTTGGCCACGGCTCGCTGGCTGAGCCACGTTCGACCCGGATTCCGTTATTTCGCTGTCGGAGCCGGCGGGCTGGACGCGGCTCTACGCTCGGCGGGTACGCCGGACGCCGAGTGCGCCGACGTGGTCGTCGTGGGTGAAGGGCCGGGGCTTGATTTCGAGCAACTCACCGTCGGCATCAATCTCATGCTGAGTCGGGGTGCCCGTCTGGTCGCCACGAATCCAGACACCGCCGTCGACGGCATGCGCGACGGCCGTCATCTGGTCCTGCCCGGCGGGGGCGCTTTGGTCGCACCCTTTGCGGCCGCAACCGGGGTGACGCCCACCTTCGTGGGCAAGCCCGAGCCCCTGCTCTACGAGATGTCGCTCGAAATCCTCGGCTGCACGGCGGCCGAATGCATGATGGTCGGCGATCGTCCGGATACGGATATCGCAGGTGCCGAGCGGCTCGGGATGTGGACCGCGCTCGTGCGCACCGGTCGATTTGCCCCGGGACGTCCCTGGATCGAAGGCATGCCGCCGCCGGATTACGATCTGAACAGCCTGGATGATCTGATCGACGTCCTGGACCGGGATGCCCCGGGCCTGCTTGCGTGATCCGTTCCCCCGACGCAGGGCGAACGAACAAAGACATCTCAACCGCGTCCAGAGCGAGATGCTCATTTTCGAGTGAGCTCGATGTTTGGTACATCCACAAACCCTTGCGGGGGCGCAGATTAAAATGATCTATTTTTTGATCTCTTAAACCGCGCCGACTCCGACGGTGATCATGCCTGCCGGGGCCGATCCCATCCAAAAACATCGCATACCGCGCCGAGCGCGGTTTAAGGCGCCGTCAATCGCGCGTCGCCGATGATGTCCGCGTGTCGCTGCTGCGCACCCGTCAGGGTGTTGCGAACCGTCACGTCTCCTTTATTTATACCACGAGTACAGACATGCGCCGCGACACTTGACTCCGCCGCCAGCGTCGCCGACATCACGACCCGTCGGCAGATGTTGTCGACGACCTCGATCATGCGCTCATCGAAACCGGGATTGACGATATGGACCGTGATCGGCTGGCCCAATCCACCCGCATAGGGCATCGGAACGATCGTGAGGAGAAGTAGGCCGAGCAGGATGACGCGATGGTGCATGGTTCGATCTCGTCGATGGTTGCGAGTGACAGAATCATAGCGCCTGCGACTTACTGCCGAACCCCTTCAATGGACAGAATCATCTCCACGTTTCGGGCGGCCGGCCCCAGGTCGTAGTCGATCCCGAAATCCTTGAGCGCGAAGGTCGTCGTACCCTGAAACCCGCGACGATATCCGCCCCAGGGATCCGGCCCGTTGCCGATGCGCTGCACCTCGATCCGCACCGGCTTGGTGATGCCTTTCAGGGTCAGCTCACCCTCGAGCACCGAGTTATTGAAGCCGGTCTCCTTGTAGGACGTCGACTTGAAGGACGCTCGAGGATACTTGTCGACCTCAAGGAAATCCTTGCCGCGGAGATGCTTGTCGCGCTCGGCATGATTCGAATCCAGGCTTGCCGTGTTGATGGTCAGCTCGACCCCGGAGTTGCTCGTGTCCTCGGTGTCGTAGGTGAAGGTTCCCGAAAAGTCGTTGAAACGGCCGTACAGCCAACTGTAGGCGAGATGCTTGACGCGAAACTGCACGAAGGCATGCCCGCCCTCGGTGTCGATCACATAGCGCTCGACCGCCGCCGTCGCGACGGCAGGGATCGCGGCGGCAATGGCCAGACACCAGATCGCGATCGGCAACGCTTTGATCTTCATTGTTTTTATGCTCCTCTCCTCGAATGTGCATCGAACCGCGACGGGCGCGGAGTACGGCGCCCGAGCATCCGCAACAGCGTGCGGTCGCGATCGATGAAATGATGCTTCAATGCGGCAAGCGAATGAAGTCCGGCCAGAACGATCAGGGCGATCGCCAAGGCTCGATGGACGTCCCCGGCAATGTCGGCCTGTCCGGCCACACCCGCGATGGTAGCCGGAACACTGAAGAGGCCGAAGACATCAATGGCCCGCCCGTCCGCGGTCGAGATCAGATATCCCGCCGTCATCACCGCAAACAGCAGGACGTACAAGAGCACATGCGTGACGGCCGCGGCAACGCGCTCCAGGCGCGCGTGCGTTGGATCCGGGACCGGACGCGGGTTCACCAGCCGCCAGCCGAGTCGAGCCAGCATGACGAGAAAAAGGAGGATCCCGACACCCTTATGGATGTCCGTCGACCGTCGATACCAGGCGTCGTAGTAGGTCAGCTCGACCATCCACAGGCCCAGCGCGAAGAGGCCGACAACAAAAACGGCCACAAGCCAGTGAAGCACCACGGCAACCCATCCGTAGCCGTCAGCTGTGTTTTGCCACATGACCCCACCCGTCTCGGAGACAGCTCACTCCGCTCTGCAATTCCTAAGGAGATGGCGACCGGGTCGCGTCATGCCAAGCGACGAAGACACACAGCGCCGATCGCGGCAAAAAAATGAGCGCCCGGCTGAAGCCGGGCGCTCGTTATAGAACCAAGGTCGGCGGCGACCCGCTCGATTCGGCGAGCCGCCCACCGGCGATCAGCCGCGCGCCTGCTCCAGGGCCGCGATCCGCTTCTCCAACGGCGGATGGCTGGAGAACAGCGCCTTCAGGCCCTCGCCGATATTCCCCGAGATGCCGAAGGCCGCGAACTCGCCAGCCGGAAGATCATGCGGCTGGTGGACACGCTGCAAGGCACGCAGCGCATTGGCCATCTGGGTCCGGCTGCTCAGACGCGCCCCGCCCTCGTCGGCCCGGAACTCGCGGTAACGCGAGAACCACATCACGATCATGCTCGCCAGGAAGGAGAGCAGGATCTCGGCGATGATCGAGACGACGAAGTAGGCGATGCCGTGGCCCTCTTCGTTCTTGAAGACGACCCGGTCGACCGTGTGGCCGATGATGCGTGCCAGGAAGACCACGAAGGTGTTGACCACGCCCTGGATCAGCGCCAGCGTCACCATGTCGCCGTTCGCGACGTGGCTGATCTCGTGGCCTACGACCGCCTCGACCTCTTCCTTGGTCATGTGCTGCAGGAGTCCGGTGCTGACCGCCACCAAGGCATCGTTGCGATTCCAACCCGTAGCGAAGGCATTGGGCTCGGGCGAGTCGAAGATGCCGACCTCCGGCATCTTGATGCCGGCCGCCTGGGACTGGCGTGCGACCGTCTCCATCAACCAGCGTTCGAACGGGGTGGACGGCTGCTCGATGACCTGCACGCCCATGCCACGCTTGGCCATCATCTTTGACAGGAACAGCGAGATCAGCGATCCGCTGAAGCCGATGATGGCCGCCATGATCAGGAGCGCACCCATGTCGAGCCCGCCGCTCTCGAGCAGCAGCCCGTCGATCCCCAGCAACCGAAAGACCACGCTGATGACGACGAGAATCGCCGCGTTGGTCGCGAGAAACAATAAGATCCGCATCATCGGTGTAGACTCCTTGAGGGTAGATTCTAATGCGCGCATAAGATGCACCGGCGGCGCGCCCCGCACAAGCCCGCGAGCGGGCCATTGCCCGGCTGCCCAGCATATTGGGTCGCGCCGCCCGCAACAAAGCATGAAAAGCAGTCTGGACAAACGAAAAGTCCACCGGTAATATTCCGCGTCTCGACGACATCGGGGCCATAGCTCAGCTGGGAGAGCGCAACACTGGCAGTGTTGAGGTCGGCGGTTCGATCCCGCCTGGCTCCACCAATCAATCAAAAGGATCCGGCACCATGATCACAGTCGGAACTTCGAAGTCGGTCACCGTCCCCATCGTCTAGTGGCCTAGGACACCGCCCTTTCACGGCGGTAACCGGGGTTCGAACCCCCGTGGGGACGCCAATCAAAACTAAAGGGTTAGCATCGACTAACCCTTTTACTTAGGCTGACGGGTAACAGACGGGTGAATCGAGTTTCGCGAAGTAGATTCACCACTTTGGCATCCAGAATATCGAAGAGTCCCACCGAGACATCCCTCCATCAGCGGCAAGCGTTGTGCCATTCCGCCGCCTGCAGCATTGACGTAAGCGTCATGCTGGGCCATCAGTAGCTCGAAGGTCCGCCAACGCATGCCCTCGCTCCCAAGCCGGGGCCGTCCAGAATAGCGGGCTTCCATCCCAAACGTTGTCGAACGGTATCCGCCCGTCGCGCCGCACGGTCATTGTGACTTTCGCGCTGACATTCGCAGGCAAGACGATAGCAATGCCGACAGGCGAAGATACCGACGCGACCGATGTAGAGCTTCGCCACCCGGCGTCAGCAACCCTCTGACTACGAGCAGGATCGACGGATGATCGCACCGGGCGATAGCGCGTACGGCACGTGGACGAGCGCTCACCGTGGTCCGCGGCGGCAAGATCCTCGATCGCGCACGGAACTACACGACGCATTGTCGCTCCCGAAAGCCGGCGCCTGCCGAGCTCACCTTTCGGTCCGCCGACGAGAGCCTCCCCGACGGCCCGCATGATCGAACGCAGACAACTCGCTCGGGTGGCGATAGCGGGACTCCTCATCCGATCCGCTCCGGAGCGACGCTGCCCGGCGAAGTCGATGCCGAGGACGTCCTTCTCGCGCACGCCGACGATGCGCCCCTCGCCGACCACCCGATGGCGGATCCGATCGTTGACCGCCCACCGCGGCGAGCCATCCCCCCGCCCTCTCCGTTCGACGCCGTGGATTGCGCTTTCGACACGGCATAGCGTTCGGGGATGCCGACCGCCTCCGGATCGTGATTCAGCAGGCGGTCGCTTCGGCCACCGCATCGGGGAGCTTAGCGGCGGGCTCGGTTACGGAGAGCCGTTTCGACACGGCGTCCCCGAGCGACGCCACGGTCCGGAGTCGCGGTTCGACGACGAAACGGCCGGTGGGCGTGCGCGAGATTCTGGAGCCTCGCGACTCGTGGCCCTCCCATGCCGCATTCCAGCGCTCGCCGGGCGGGATGTCTTTGGCGCGGGGGGAAGGCCACGTATGAGCTTCCCTCGGTTCTTCGTCTTCCAAGGGCAGGGTTCATGCGACCTGTTTTTCTCCCTCCCGAGTGTTGATCCAGTCCTTCAGAAACAGTGCCGGGGAAGTGTAACCGAGGGTGGAATGCAAACGCTTGCGATTGTAGAACACCTCGATGTACTCGAAGGCTGCGGCCTTCATGGCGTCGCGGGTGGCGAAGCGCTCCCCGAAGACACGCTCGTTCTTGAAGCTGTTGAACCCGCTCTCGGTCGGGGCGTTGTCCCAGCAGTTCCCCTTGCGGCTCATCGAGCAGACCATGCCGTACTGCGCCAGCTTTTCCTGGAACGCATGGCTCGCGTACCGGCTCCCCCGATCGGAATGGTGGATCAGCCCGGGGGCGGCTTGCCTCGAAACCAACCCATGGTCAGCGCGTCGGTGACAAGGTCGGCCGTCATGCGCGGCTTCAGCGACCAGCCCACGACCTCGCGGTTGAACAGGTCCAGTGCTTGATCGCGGGGTTGTAACGCACCGCGAAGTTGGCCACCTCCAGATAGGCCCAAGCCAGATACTTGTTGCCGCTCTTGGTGTTGCCCCGGCCCTTGCGTTTGCCGTTGGAGAGCCGCTCGCTGCCGACGAGGCGACAGTAGGAGGCATAGTTGCCGACGCGGGCAAAGCGCTCGATGGGTCCGGTTTCCAACAGGATCGTCAATCCCAGCACCTGACCAATGCCGCTGGTGCCGAGCAGATGCCGGTACTCGGGCCGGCCTCTGACTTGCGCGCAGGCCTCGCGCTCCAACAGATCGATCGCCGCCTCTTGGCCGCGCATGGCCAGCAGGGTGCTCTGCACCGCCAGGGCCAAGTGCGCATCCGGCAGCAACTCGCCCACGGTCTCGGGCGTCAGGCGTCGGATCGCATTGGCGCTCGGCAAGCGCCCGCGGTTGCGCGAGAACAGGTTCTGCACCGCCAGGACGTTGGCCGTATGCTGCTGGACCAGGCGACTGCGCCGTCGCAGCAGATCACGCACGGCGCGCTGTTCCTTGGGATGGATACAGCCCTCCGGCAACAGCCCAAGACGCAGCAGTTTGGCCAGCCAGGCGGCGTCGGAATCGTCGTCGCTGTACTTCAGCCCGCTGTACTGCACGATCGCCGCGGTGTTGGCCAAGTGCACCCGATAGCCCGCATCCATCAAGGCGTCGACCAGTCAGTACCAGTTGTACGTCGATTCCACCACCAATCCCGTGATCGCCTCGCGATACGGTGCCGGGGATTCCAGCACCAACGCCGCGTCGTTCGCCAGCCGCTTGCGATACACCACGCGGTCCTCTTCGTCCAAAAGGGCCACGACGCTATTGTTGGAATGCAGATCGATTCCGCCGTAGAGTTTCATCGTCGACTCCTCCCGCCGGGTCTCCAGCTCTGGTGTTTTCTTCTACCTTAACTGTAGGCCCACGGGCGGGGTCGGCTAGATGATTATTTTGAGTAGGCCCGGCACTCCCCGGACGGTAGGGGGAAGTTTGTGTTCTCTGTTTGCCGCCTAGTTTCCTGGCGGTGCCACATGATCTCGCCCGTGGTCCAGGTTGCGATCCGGCCCCTCTCGGAACCGGACAAGCGGCTTTCCCACATCCGGCTCCTCGGTCGGTCATTCAACAAGCCTCCGCTCTTCGAAAGGGATTCAGGTCGATGCGGATACGCACGCGCGGCCACTGAACCTGCCGCAGGACGGCGTTGTAGCCATTCCAGTTGTACGCCTTACGCTGGCTCTTGCGGTTGAGCCATCGGCGTAGAATGCGCGTGGCGTGATAGACGTAGCGCGAGCAACTGCGTGCATTGTCCGTGATGGCGTAATAATTGAGGTGTCCCTGGACCCGCGCCTTGGCGCGGGCGAGCATTTCTCCTTTGGTCTGCTTGGGCCTGGCGCGACGCGCCAACTCCTTGAACGCCCGCAGGCTGGCCCCGAGCTTCTTGCGGCTGGTGCGGCGCTTGACCTTGAAGTAACCCTTCTTGGTCTTGCCGCAGTAGTGGGTGAAGCCGAGGAAGGTAAACTCCTCGGGCTTCTTACCCCGCGTCTGCGCATTCCGCCGGGCAGGGTCGGCTTCGAGCGTCACCAGGCCCTCGTCGGCATCGGCCAGGCTCACGGGGGCGAGCCCCAGCACGGCCGGGACCGCGGCACCGAGAAAACAGACGTGGCGCAGGGACCAGACGCCCGGCGCCGGGTTGGCCGGATGGGTCGGGGCCAGAATGAGGCGGAGACCTTGGAGTAGCGCCGGGCACGCACGGCCTCGGCAAACTCCGCGGCGACGTCGCGGGGGGGGCGGCGCGCAGGTCCTCGCCCTGCGCGGACAGGCCGGACACCCAGCCCCAGGCGGGGCCGTTGTCGACCGGATGACCGACGACGAGGGGCGCTTCGTGCCGGGCAGGATCGTAAGCCGCGGCGGTCTCGGCCAGATCCGCGGGCGTCAGGGTGACGCTCTGCCCGGCCATCGCCTGGTAGGTGCCGGCGCAAAAGATGTGCAGGAGTGAGGGGGTGCTCATGGCGGGCATCCTGCCCCGGCGCATCGAGCGGATCAGCTAACGGGAGTTACCCGCTTTCGGCTCGCCTGCGGGTCTTGCGCGAGACGCCCGGAGGATCGAGCGCGCGTGCGGGTCGGTTTCCGTTTTAAAATTGGCTGTAAGTAGTTTAAAAACTCTTGGCGGTGGTGCGGCAGGGCAAGGGGTGCGGCGCCTTAGATGGCCGCTTTTGCGCCCGCACCCGAAAGGTAGTCGCTCAGGATGTCCGCGATCGCCGCCCGATCGTCCGCGGAGACGCACAGGAAAGGCCGCGCGGGGATGTCGCCCCAGGGGATCGGGCCACCGCGCTTGGTGCGTCCGCTCGCGCCCTTGGGCTGGCCGAACTGCTGCACGGTGGCATAGATGCGGTTGGAGCCGACCTCCACCGCGCGGCCGCCGTCGGCGAGCTGCCAGCGCATCTGGCCTTGGAGCATGCCGGTCTGATAGAGCGGATTGTCCCGCCTCTTGCGCGCGATGGTGGTCTCGCTGTTGCGTGCCCAGGGCGTGCCGTCCGGGGCGCGCTTCTGGGTTTGGCCGAAGCGGGCCTTGGTGGTCTTGAGCAAGTGCTCGCCGATCTCGCTCAAGGCGGGGGATGGATCCGCCACGGACGCGGCGAGCCGTGACAGCGTCGCTTGGAGGGCGGCGTCGTCCAGGTCGATGGTGATGCGGGTGCCGGCCATCAGGCGCGATTAAGCCGCCTTGCGCGCGGCAAGCAACGCATCCGGGTCGAAGCCGTCCATCCCGAAGTCGGCCGGGTCGATACCCAGCAGCGCGGCTTGCTCTAAGGCCACGGTCAAGACATCGTAGTAGGCCGCTTTGCGCCCGTGCGCAAACTCGCCGGTTTCCGCTTGAGCGTGCTCGCCGGCTTGCCGCGCGGCCAGCAGAACCTCTTCGAGCACGACGAGTGCGGCTTCACGTTTTGTCGTTTCGCTCACGGATGACACCCTCCAGGATTTCGATCAACTGCCGGTGACGAGCAATATCGGCGGGCCATTTGTACTCTTGGTGATATTTGACCTCGTCGGGGTCCGCGTTATCCGCCGGAAATTTTTCATACGGCGTCGCGATCCACGCCTCATGCAGCGCGATTTGCTTCTGCAGCGACCTGATGGCCTTGCGCAGCTTCACGGTCGTGAGCCTGCGCTGCTGCTTGAGCCAGCCGTGATGGGGCCGCCCGGGGACTTGGGCGACGGTATACGCATCGATCGGCATGTCGTCCAGTATAGCCGCCTCCTGCGGAATCGGCTGCTGCATCGCCCTGCCGACGGCAGTCGGATAGCGTGGCAGCGCCGGCGCCTCCGGCACATTCACCGCCGCCTGCATGAAATCCTTGCCGATCTGGTTCGGCCATTTGCCGGTCTTGGCGGCGATCAGTCGGTTGATGTCGTCGCCCACGCTCGCCCCCGACGCATAGTCCCACCCCTCATCGGCGGTCCAGTCCGCGGGCGGGGCATCGGGGCCGGTCTTGCCCAGACGGCGCATCTCGCGCTCGGAGACGCCCTCCAGCCAGCATTTGCACCCAAACCCGTTCGGCGGCGCTGCATGCTGCAGGAAAGGATCGTCGGCCCTGAAGATCTTGTCGTCGAGCGCCAGATGGTGCGGGCGCGGGACCATCACGTTGTCGTTGTGCTTGTAGCGCAGATACGGAAAGCCGGCGGCCTTGAGCTGCGCCGATCGACCGGCGGCGTAGCTGGTGCGCAGGTTGGTCTCGTAGATCACGCGGGTGCGCCAGGCGCGGCCGGCCTTGGTGCCCTCGCCGACGGATAGGAAATCCAAGCCACCCTGAGCGTCCAGGTTGGCCCGAGGCAGGAGGTTAGCGGGGCTGACGGCCGTCGAGA
The DNA here is from genome assembly GCF_041903745.1 of Thiocapsa sp. C2-2m. NCBI lineage: Bacteria > Pseudomonadati > Pseudomonadota > Gammaproteobacteria > Chromatiales > Chromatiaceae > Thiocapsa > Thiocapsa sp. C2-2m. Next base: position 40,567 of record NZ_JBBWVD010000032.1, read on the forward strand.
GCGGTGCAGGCGCGAGCGTTGCGGGGTGCGGGGGCTCGCATCGGCGGCGCAGCGTGGCGCCGGGAGACGAGAGGGGCTGTACCGTCTTCTGTGAGAGACGGCTGCTACCACACGATGCGCTGATCAAGCTCGAAGTCGGGCTCAGGCTTTTTGAGGAGGTCCCAGTCCGGCATCGGCTCGGGAGCATCGGCCCAGGCGGGCGGTCCGCGCGCGGGCGTGATCCGGGGCGGGCGGGACGGCTCACCGATGTGGGTGAGAATCTGCTCGACGGGCGCGGCATCGGTGATGAACGCGATGATGCGCATGTCCGCACCGCAGTTGGGGCAGACCAGCGGCAGCTCTTTTTGCCGAACAACCGCTGCCGCAGATCGTTGATGATGGCGTCCTTGAGCGCGAGTTCCTGCTTCAGCTCCTCGATTTGGGTCTTTGCGCGAGCATACTCGGGTTGGTCCTTGCCATCGTTCATCCACCACCCGACCGCTCGGCGTTGAGCGCCAAGAGGCAAGAGGCGCCGAAGTATCTCCGCCTCGTATGTCTTGCAGGAGAAGTCTGGCTATCCGTAAGCCGCAGCAACAGTCGCACCAAGCGTCCTTTCGACGCTGTCGAGTCCTCGTCGGTCGCGCGCTGTAGAGGTTGGTCAGGGTCAGCGGGTACCCGACTCAGCCAGATCGTTCCACGAGCGCCGCGGTTGCCGTGTCGTAGAGGTACTGCGTGATGGTCCCGTCCCGGATCTTCTCGACGGCCTCGTCAATCACATGCCGCGGTACGAGAAACCATTCCCTGGGAACCACGGGGAACCCGAACCGGTCCTTGATCTCGATATCCAGACGTGCCGAGCCGAAGATGCGGTGGATCAGGTTTTCCAGCTTGGTCCGGTTGATGTTGTACAGCTTATAGGTCGCGACCACCTCCACATCTGCCATGAGGAAGGTCGGGTCGAGCTTGGCATTGGCGATGCGCTTTCCGACATCCATGCCGGTCACGCCGATCTTGTGGATCAGCTCCCGGTTCTCCACGATCAACGGCAGCGTTGACTGGCTGCGCAGCACATAAATCGTCCCGCTCTCGTGATCCTCATCGTCGGCAATGCCCTCGAACAAAGTCATTTCAATGAGATGCAATCCATTGGACAGATCGTTCGGCCATGGCATCACCTCTCACCGCCCAGGCTTTCAATCGATCGGGATTCTTCCTGGTCACCCCCAGCCGCCGCCTTCCGCAGCCAACCAAGCCCCGCCTCGTGGGTCGGGCCGGAGGGCTCATGCTCGGCCATGAGCTGGCCGAGGCGGCGCTGGACCTCGATGTCGCCGGCTTCGGCGGCGTCGCTGTAGTAGACGATGGCGTAGGGAATGTCGGGGGCGGCGATGCAGGTTCCGGGGCGATGGGAGAGCGGGTCGTAGCGACGCGCAAGGCGGGCCGCGAAGGTGGGATCGGCGTTGGCGGCTTCGCTGTAGAGGGCATAGGCGGCAGGGCAATCGCCGGCTTGCTCAAGTTGCTCGGCGCGCTCGAAAATGGCCGCGGGGGTCGGGCCGTCGGCGAGGAAGCGGCTCGCCAGCGCGATGCCGGTGAGGCTGGGATCGGGTTCCGGAGGGGGTATCGTTTCACCCAATTGCGTCGATCCCGACTCGTCCTCCGGGGCGGGCGGAGGGGCCGGGCTCGGCTCGACAAGCTCAGCGACATCCGGATCCGACAGCGGTGTCTCACCGAACCATCCGAGCCACCAAGCGCCGACACCGCCGCCGGCCGAGAGCAGGACGGCGGCGAGTGCGAGCCACGGCCAGCGTGCGGCGGGGCGCGGGGCTGGTCGGGGATCCGCATGACCCTCGAGGTCGAGCGAGAAGTCGGCGGCGTCGGAAACAGGATCGGCGTCCCGCGTGGACTCGGCTCCGGGTCTGCGGACGCTGATGGTCTCCTCCAACGGATCCCTGGATGCCGAGCGCGGTGCAGCGGCGCCGGATCCGATCAAGTCGCCGCGGATCCGCAGGGTGCCGGCGTCCTCGACGCCGTCGAGCCTGGCGACCACGCGCAACGGCGCGCCGCCGACGCCGACGATGCTGTCCACCAGGTCGGCGCCCAGGGTGAGCCTGAGGCCGTCGGATAAGGGCTCGGCGGTGAAGATCGGGTGCCAGTGCGGTGTGATCTGCCATTGGCGATCGAGCCCCAGGTAACGCCCGTCATTGCGTTGCAGGGCGAGCGAGACCGTCTCGGGGCTCGGCCGTGCGCCCCCGATCAGCAGCCGGGCGGAACCCGGACCGGCCGGGTGGAGATCGATCTTCAGGGCCATCGGGTCTACCTGTGGTCTTTGGGGTATGAATGTGTTGACGGGATCGCGTGGTCATGGCGATTTCCAGGCATCGGCATCCGGGCTGCGCAGGGCTGCCGGCCTTGTTCGGGGCGACTCAAGTCGCCCCTACAGCCCCGCCGGGGCTGCTGCCGGCGACCAAGGCGAGGACCTGGCCGAGCCGGGCATTCTGCTCGGGCGAGATGTCGCGCCCGGCGGCGTGGCCGGCGTTGGCGATGGCGAGCGCTCGGAACGCCTCGAACCAGTCGACGATGAAGAGCGCGGGGAAATTGACCGGGGTCGCGGGCAACACAGGCATGCTGCGAGGCGGGATCGGCGGGGGCGGGGCGAAGACCGGGCGCTGTTGGCCGACCAGAGAGCGCGGGCGGTCGTCGGGCGCCAAGTCGTCGCTGCCGAGGTAATCGATGAAGCGATTGATGCGCGTCGCGGTGACGTAGACCTGACGCTCGGCGAGCTGAGAGCGCATTGCCGCGGTCTGGGACTCGGCGCTGTCGATCAGGCCGATCAGGGCTTGATCCAGACCCGAGCGGTCGGCGCCGGTGATGAGCTCGCCGATCAGGTCTTCGAGCGCGCCCTTGTCCAGGCCCATGTGGCGCAGCCAGTGCGGATCCTCGGGCAGCGCCTTGAGGTGACCGACCCAGTAGCTGAGCACCGCACGGACGAAGCGTGCCGCGTTCTCGTTGGTCGCCGCGGGGGGCGGTGTATCGGCGGCGCCCTTGGTGGACGCACGGTCCGTACCCGAGGGATAGCCGGACGAGGCCCCGCCGAGCAGGGCATCCAGATCGATCAGGCCGCCGTCGCCGCCGGGCGCCGGGGTGCGGACCGCATCCGGCGCGGCGGCCGAGGTCGCCGGTGCCGGTTGGCCGGCCGCGACGTCGGCACGCAGATAGAGCGCGCGCAGCCCCTCCTTGGGCGGCTGCAACGCGCCGAGCAGGGCGGCGAAGCGATTGGGTCGCTGACGCAGCGCCCCGACCACCCGATCGGCGAGGCGGCGTTTGTTGTCCACCTCGGCCGCACCCTCGGCGCGGAAATAGGGTCCGAAGCGGTGCCGGACGAGCTCCTCGATCCCCGCGTCGAGCTGCTCGCCGATCCGGGCGAGCTTACCCTCGGGCGCGGCGACCCGGCCGAGATAGTCGGCGAGGCGCGCGATGCCGCCGTCGTTGAAGCTCAGCATGGCGTCCCAGGCCGCTTGGGGGTCCGCGAGATGCTTCTGAACCGTCGGATCCTCGCAGAAGGTCCGCCGCAAGAGATCGAGACGCGCACGCTGGCCGGGCAGGATGGCCTGCTCGCCGGTCTCGTCGGTCTCGATGACGGCAGTCGCCATGCGCGGCTTGCGCACCAGGAAGAGGTTGGCGAAGGGCTTGCCGGGCGACCATTCACGCAGCCAGTCGTAGGCGCCGAAGCGTTCCAGCAGGGCGAGCTTCATCATGCCTTCCCAGCCCTTGCGCATCAGGTCCTCGGTCTCGCTCGGGACGGGGTTGAGGCGGAAGTCGAACATGGTGAAGGCCCAGATGAGACCCGGATCGCGGCGCGCGCGGGTGGCCGGATCCGCACCCTGAGTGGCATGGACCCAGGTCTCCAGAACCGGCCCCAGGTCTTTGACATCGCTCTGCTTGTGCGAGGGGGCACAGAGTACGAGGAGGTTCATCTCCTGGTCATCGGTGTAGCGCTCGAAGAGGAAGGCGACCTTGCCGCGCAGCACCAGTTGGGCGACCGGGTCGACCTGGTCGTCCTGGAGCTGCTTGCGCACCTCCGCCAGATTCGCAACCGCGAGACGTCCGCGATAGCCGGGGAAGTCGAGCAGATCGACCTGCTCCAGTAGCCCGGTACGCGGCGTCTCGGCGAGCACAAAGCGCAGCTCCGTCGTCAGGGCCGCGAGCAGCGAGCGCGGCAGAGAAACCGCCGGCAGCAGGGTGTCGCCGCGACGCGGGACGATCTCGATACGGTCGGCGTCGTCGCGCCCGAGCCGCTCCAGGATGTCCACATTCATGATGCTGTCGCCCTGGCTCAGCTCGCCGCTCGCATCGGTGCGCACCAGCGCGGCGAGCGGGGCATAGGCGGCGTCGGCGTGACCGGCGTCGGCCAGCCCCCGGCGCAGGGCCAGATAGGTCTCGGTCAGCTCGCGCACCTCGCCCCAGAGCACGGAGAAGAGCGCGGCGCGGTCAGGCGGCTCCAGATAGGGTGCGAGCGCGATCGCGGTCGGCCAATAGTCGGCCTTGAGCTGCTCGGTGGTCTTGGGGAAGCGTTTCTCGAAATATTCGAGCAGGTCGACCACGTCGTCCTCGCTCACGCCCCCGGTTGGCGCGGCGGTGCGGCGCGCCTGCAGGGCGGCGAGGTGTCGACGCAGATGGCCGGGCGAGAGGTCGACCTCAACCTGCTCGCGGTCGAAGTCGTTGAAGAAGGCGTTGCCGAGCACCTTGGCCAGATCGACCTCGGAGAAGAGCGACAGCTCCAGCGGATAGCCCCGCGGTGCCGTGCTCGGCCGGCGGGTGAAGCGCGTTACCAGCCCGGTCGCCTCCTTGCCGTGGCCGGGCGGGTTCACGTGCTGGATGAAGTTCAGCCGTCGGCCCTCGACCTGGGTCTCCAGCTCGCCGCTCTCCCCTGCCGCGAGGGCGGAGATCAGATAGGACTTGCCGGCCTGCGACAGGCCGAAGAAGCCGACGCTGACCGAGCGACCGGCGGCGCGTCCGAGCCGGGTGGCGAGGTTGCGCGTGCGCCTGAGCTTATCGGTCAAGCTGTCGGACTCGCGGTCGAGCCGCTGGGAGTGACGGCGTGTCTCGGCCACCCAATCGATCGCCTCGCCGCTGCCCTCGTACAGGGCGCGGCTGCGGCGAATCAGGTCGGCTGCGCGTGACGCGTGCGATGTCTCGGTCATGGTTTCTTCGCTTGATCACCCATAAAAAGGCAGCGCCGTAGGTTGTGCTGACGATAGGAAGCACAACTTTCGCCGGCGGTTGGTTGTGCCTCGCTGTCGCTCGGCACAACCTACATTCGCACGCCCCTTGCTTCGAGAGCTTCGGCCGCGCTCACCTGAAAATCGACCCGCTGTCGAGCCAGTAACTGTCCTGATCGAACCCGATGCTGGTCAGTGTATTGAGCTTCAGGGCCACGACACCGCGACCGAAGGCGCGTCCGCCTTCCAACTCCACGGCGGCGACTCGGAACCGCTCGGCATTCACGCCGCGCATCCGCTCCAAACGCACCTGGAGCACGCCGCCTTGGGTGTAGAGCAGACGGCGAACCTCGTCGTCGGCAAAGTCGAGCAGATAGAGCGGCTGGGCGCCCCAGCGCTCGGCGGCGAGTTGACGATAACCGATGTGCATCACCCCGGTCATGGGGATGGTGGTCTCGGGCAATTGGTACTCGGGGTCGTCGAGGTCCACGTCGCTGTAATAGACATCGCCGGCCTTGATCATCCGGTTGCGGTCGATCATGCCGAGATAGCGGATCGTCGAGTAGGGGCGGAAGGCGTTGGCTCTGAACGAGAAGTTGGGCAACCGCCCCTGCCCGAGCAGACAGAGCATGGCGCCGACCGCCGCCGTGGTCTTGGGGTCGGCGATGCGGCCGCGTCGATTGAAGGGATACCAGGCGCCCGTGCGATAGTCGTGCATCGCGATGATCCGATCCGGCGGCAACGGCAGAAGTGCGCGCACCAGTGCCTGGAAGCCCGGCAGGCGTGACGGGCGCCCGGTCAGCAGCAGTAGGTCGCAATCGTAGAGGTGCGCGATCTCGCACAGTGAGCGCACGGCGCGGGTGACTTCGAGCCGCTCCTCCATGAACAACTGGTGGGTGCGGTCGAGATCGAGCCGAACCGGGCAGTCCAGCAGCGAGAAGCCGGTGACGGTCCCGCCGGTCGCGTCACGCACGCCGCCGGCGAACCAGTCCAGGACGGCGTCGGTCGGCCCCTCGGGGCTGATCTCGGCGACCAGCTCGGAAAGCGCGAGTGTATGCGGCTCGCTGCCGTGGACCGGATCGAAGCGTTCGTACGCCTTGAGCACCGCGAGCCCGGCCGGGTAAAGCACCTGCAGCGCCAATTGCTGACGGAGCATCCCCTCCTGGACATCGACCGGATCCGCACCGATGAGGCGCGAGAGCAGGGCGTCGGGCTCTTCCACACCGGCCGCGGTGACCGCCTCCTTGAGGGCCGGCACCAGGGTCGCGCCGATGACCTCGAGCAGGATGTCGTCGCCGGCGACCTTGAAGCCGTCGCGAAAGCGCTGCTCGGGGACGATGGTGCGATTGGCGCCGGTGCGGCCACCTTCGAGCAGATAGTCGTTGATGACGAGATCCGTGGTGCCGCCGCCGATATCCACGGTCGCAATCCGCAGGCGCGGCCCCTCGCCTGCGGTTCTGCCCCCGGTCTCGGCATCGCGGACCCGCCCGGCCATCGCGAACAACTCCTCCGCACGCCCGGCGAAGGTGTTCTGGATCTCGCTGTAGAGATAGACCGCCTGACTGCAGGTCGCCTCGTCCCAGCGCACCTCGATGGTCGGGAACGGAGGCCAGGCCAGCTCGGCGCCGGGACCCTCGATCGGCGCGTCCTCGGGGTGCCAGCCGAACGCCTTCCAGACCAACCCGACGGCCTGGTGCATCCGCTCGGCGAAGAGATCGCGCTCTTGCTTGGGCATGGAGGGCGGGATGGTCAGGATGAGCGTGCGCAGATGCCGCGGCAGATCGGCCGTGGGCATGCGCAGCCGCTGCGCCGGGCTGTTGATCTGGCAGAGCGCCTGGGTCAGGACCTCGGCCAGCATGAACATCATCATGGCGCTGCGCGAGTAGTGCGGCATGAAGACCGGCATGCGGTCGGCCTCGGGCAAGGTGTAGAGCGCGGTGCCGACCTCGTTGATGAGATTGCAGAAGGGCGCAGCCGTGGCCATGGGCTCGATCTCGGTGCGCACGAAGGCGCTGTTGAAGCGCCAGCCGGTGTCGAAGCGGTCCTCGTCCCAGAGATAGCGTTTGGGGCTGGAGATGCCGGTGGCCCCTTCGGTGCCGCGCCGACGCCCGGCCATGCGCGCGGCCTCGGGGCCGACGCGGGCGATGGTCGGCCAGAGGAAGGCCCCGGCGCGTCCGCTCTTGTGCGCCCAGTGCTCCTTGCCGAAGGTCGCCTGGGCGAGCTCGACGCGGCTCTCGAAGGGCTCGTTGTAGCGGTGCTGCGGCTGGGACAGGTCACGCAGCTCCAGCTCGTAGCGGCGTCCGAGCACGTCGCCCTCCTTGGCGTGCTGCTCGATCAAGATGCCGCAGGTGCGCGAGTTGCCGACGTCGAGCACCATGTCGACCGGCACCGCCGGTTGCACGTCGGTCGCCTTGTTGCCGAGCAGCTTGATCTCGGGGATGCAGCCGGCCTCGCCGATGACCGCGAGCAGGTTGAGATAATGGGCGTGATGGGCGAGACGCTCGCGCTCCGCCTCCACGTCCTCGGGCGGCAGACGCAGACGCGGGCCGGCACGCTCGTCGAAGACCTCCTGGATCCAGCCCGCCACCCAGGGCAGCTCCGGAAACCAGCCGATCTCGTGGGCGCGGTGCGCGAAGGCGAAGGCCGCGCCCGCGCCCACATCGGCCTCGGTCGGGGCCAGATAGCGCAGGTCTTCGGCATCGGCCAGCAGGTTGGTGTCGATGGCGAGGGTGAGCCGATGGGTGTGATCGGTCGCAGCCGACTCCTCCGCGGAGAGGGCCAAGAGGCGCAGCCGTGCCCAGGTCTCGGGGCCCGTCGCGAAGCGCCGCGGCGGATGCAGTCGCAGCACGGGCACCGGCAACCAGATGCCGTCGAGCAGGCGCGCCGAGTCGTCCACCGGCACGCTCAGTTGAGACTTCAGCGGGATGCCCGGACGGTCGGGCCAGTAGAGCTGGTTGGTGCGCTCGTCGTAGAGCAGACGCGCGAGCGAGCGGTTGCTCTCCTGCACCACGAACTCACCCGGCAGGGCCTTGCGCAACGCGAGGGTCAAGCCGAAGTCGAGGAACTGAACGCCGCTGTCGGCGATCAGCGTCACCTTGGTTTCGAAGTTCACCAGTCTCGCGAGCATGGCCTGTGACCTGAGTCTTTCGTGATGTCTCCACGGCTTGATCGCCGTGGCGTCGGTCGCAGTCCGGGCACCGTGAGTGTCCCGTAGGTTGTGCTGACGTTAGGAAGCACAACACCCGCGGGCGGTTGGTTGTGCCTCGCTCTCGCTCGGCACAACCTACACAGCCCTTCCGCAACCCCGGCCCATCCGCTCATTCGCCGGTCGCACCCTGGACGTCGAGCGAGAAGGTACCACCACCGGGATAACGGCCGACGCACTCGGGTTTGCCGTCCTTGCCCGACGCGCACTCGACGCTCGGCCGGCCGAAGTTGGTGCCGTCGGCGCAGCGGATATCCCCGCTGCTGTCGATCACCAGGCGCTCGCCCTTCACGGATGCCGAGGCGCCGCTCTGGCAGATACTGCCGTCGTGGCGCTTGAGTCGCAATTGGCCCTGACCCTCTTTGGTGCGGTATTCCATCTGGATGGGCAGACCGGTCTTGGGGTCTTGCAGGGAGGTGGCGGTGCGCCAGCCGCTGGTCAGGCCGCCGAGCGCCTGTGACGTCGCGCCCGGTTTGGACGCGCCGGGCGTGGAGCTCGGTCCGGCCGCGGTCCCCTTGGCCGGTGGGGTGCCCGGAACCGCGCCGGGCGCGCCTTCGGCTTCGTCCGCGGTCGAGCCGGTTAGACCGGGCGTCGTCGGGATCGCATCGCCCTCCCCCGTCGGCGGCTCGGTGCCGTCCTCGGGCGAGGCGGCGTCCGAGGTGTCCGGCACCGGAGGCGTCTCGCCGGCCCCGTCATCGGCCGCCTGTCCCTCCTGCGGTGCCGCGTCGGCATCCGTCGCGGTCGGATCAGACAGCGTGGGGTCGGCAGTAGGATCGACGATGCCGGTATCCGCATCGGGATCGACTGCGGCTGGATCGATCGAGGCCGGTTCGTCCGGGGGCAGGTCGCTCCCGAGCAAGTCGGTCAAAGGCAGCTCGGCATCTGCGCCCGCAATCTCGCCCTCGATCGGCGTGGTCTCGGACGCATCCGGATCGAGCTCCTCGTCGAGAAGCACAGGCTGCTCCTCGACCCCCTCCCCTGCATCCGTTCCGATCGTCTCGTCCAAGACCGAAGCCCCTTCGGACAGGCTATCGGTCTCGTCCGTCACGCTTGTCGACTCGCTCCCCGAAACCCTCGTCTCGTCGACTGCGACATCCTCGTCCGTCACCGAGATGGCGCTGGTGTCGGTCGTTCGGTCGCTGCGAAGGTCGCTGTCGAAGAGTGTCCGATCCCGGACCTGTCCGGAATCGATCGTCACATCGCGAATGACCGACTCGTCCCGAATCGAGGGGTCGACCAAGAGCGGATCCGCGGCGGGCGGCTCCGAGAGGATCGGCGCGAGCTCCTCCGCAACCCAGTCCGGGACCCATTCCGGGGCCCACTCGGCGAAGGGCGTCGAAGCGTCGGGCACGCAGCCGCGCAACAGGAAGAGAAGCAGCAGCACCAGCGCGAGCAGCAGAAGCGGAAACCAGATCCACCAGGGAAGACCGCGGCGAGACACCGGCTCTGGACTCCCGTCCTGCCGAGGCTCGTCCGTCAGGTCGAGCGACCAGTCCGTCGGCGGGGCGGCGAACCGCCCTAGATTCACCAAGGGGTCCGAGCCGACCGCCTCGCGATCGCGGACAAAGCCCCAGAAGCTCACGACCGGGCGGCCATCGACCAGATAGACGTGGTCCTCGTCCGGAAAGCTGAAGACATGGGCGAGCAGCCGGGCGAAGACCTGACGCTCGGGGTCGGGATCGGCCTGCATGGTACGCGTCAGCTCGTCGATCCGGGTGCGACTCTCCAAGAGCTGACTCTGGGCCGAGCGCCGCTCCTCGGGGCTCGCGGCACTCCAGGGCACGACTAGGCCGGGGCGCGGGGCGTACCAATCCAGTGTATCGCCGTCCTCGTTGCGCTGCGGGATAGCGAAGCTGTCGGCGAGTTCCTGGCCGAGCCGACGCGCCAAGGCGGCGCGCAATTGGGCCGCGGCGAGATATACCGGGTGGCCGACTGCGCCGACCGGGTGATAGTCGGTGAGTGTTCCGGTGCGCAGTAAAGGTCCAATCATGGTTGTTTGAGCTCCTCGCCGACGGACGTTTCCAGCTTCTCCAAGGTGTCGCAGCGCAACAGCGCCTCGTCGAGCCGACCGCGGATCGCACGTAGGGGCTCGCGCTCGGCGTCTTCGGCGGTCAGTTCCCGATCGAGCGTCCGCAAGGCGGCACAGTCCATTTGAGCATCCACCAGCTTCTGACGATACGTTTGAGCACGGGCGCAGCGGGCCAACTCGGAGTCGAGTCGCTCCCGCAGCGCCGCGAGCGGCGCGCGGGTGCTATCGAGCCCCGCCGACTCGCGATCGAGCTTCGGCAGCGCCGAACACCCCCCGTCGCCCGCCTCCAGTGCCGCATCCAACGCGACCACGAGCCGATCGGCCTCGGCGCAGCGAGCAAGCTCACGATCCAGTCGCTCGTAGACCGGTCGCCAAGGCGTCTCGTCGGGTGCGTCCTCGGACGCCGGCTCCGACTCAGGCAGACCGACGGCAACGCCCAGCTCCGCCAGCGCCGTGCAGTTGCCGAGCCGACGCTCCAGCTCGGACGCCGCCTGCGCCGAGGTCTCGCAGACACCGATGCGCTCGTCGAGCCGCGCGACACTGCCGGCAAAGGGCTCGCGATCGAGATCGGGTCCGGGCGTCGGCGGCTCGCCATCCGACCCGGCCAGACCCTGACGAATCTCGACGAGCCGCGTGCAATCCCAGTCGGCGGCAATCACCTCGTGATCGAACGACTCGGCCGCGGCACAGCGGGCCTGCTCGGTAGCGATTCGCTCGCGCAGATCGGCGTAACTTTTGCGCTGCGGATCGACCCGGTCGATCCGCAACGCAAGTGCTCCGAGGCGATCCGGCCCGGCACAGGCCACATCGAGCGCGTCTTGCAGCTCGGCCGAGAGCGAGTCAGCCTCGCGCCGGTCGAGCCAGAGCCAGCCGCCGCCCGCAAGAGCGGCCCCTAGGATCAGCACAACCGCGAGCGCCCAACCCCGGCGAACACGACGCCGCACAGGCGGCTCGGGCGCGGCGGCCGAGGCAAGAGCAAGTCCGCGCGAACGCCCGTGCCCGCGCTCCTCGACCAGTACGAACCCCCAGAGTGTAAGCACGGGCTCGTCGCCGATAACATAAACATGGGAGTCGTCCGGATACCGGGTCGCGGCGCGCAGGAGGGCGGCGATGGACTCCGAGCCCTTCACCCGCGTCGGCAGCGCATCGGAGAGCCGGCGCAAGGCATCCAGACGCTCCTCGAGCTTGGCCTTCATCGCGACGCGACGCACGGCGGGCAAGGCCGTCAGCCGCGTCGGCTGGCCCGGCAGATCACTGTACCAGTCGACCGTCTTGCCGTCGGCGCAGGGCACGGGCAAGGCCAAGACCGATGCGGCGACCCCCGGCAGATGCCGGCGGATGAGGGTCTGAAGCTCGCGATGCAGATCGTCGAGCCCGGCAAGCTCCTCGGTCGGCAGTCGATAGCCGCCGATGTCGACCCGTGCGACTCGCAGTGATGGTGCCAACCAAGCCTCCCTAAAGCTGATTTCCGGAAAAGGATCTAAACCGCGTCCAGAGCGAGATGCTCACTTTCGAGTGAGCTCGATGTTTGATGCATCCATGCTCCTAAGCGGGGACGCGGTTTAAAATTTTATATTTTTTAATATCTTAATATCTTAAACCGTGCCGACTCCAACGGTTGTCAAGTCTGCCGGGGCCGATCCAATCCAAAAACATCGCATACCGCGCTGGGCGCGGTTTAACGGCAGAGCCGTAACCAGGAAAAGTGGTCGAAGGCTCTACTCGTTGTCGTTGTCGTTGTCGCTGTTGCTGTTGCTGTTGCTGTCGTGGTCGTCCGGAATCCGATTACGATTACGACAACGACAAATCCACGGCACGCGCCACTGCCGAAGGATCAATGCCCCCGCCAACCGCGCTGCCGAGCCTTGCGGCCCCAGATCCAAACGTACTGCGCGCCGCTGACGACGACGGTTGCGAAACAGGCCCAGATCATCGTCTCGATCAGATCTTCGGGCAGCTCGAACGGGCCCGCAGCCGTGATGACCATCACCACCAGCACAATCTGGAGCACCGTATTGAGCTTGCTGATCGGCAGGGGCGCGGCCTCGACCGCCTCGACGCGGTAGTTGTAGACGACCGCCCCCGTGACGATCACCAGATCCCGCAGGATGACGGCGATCACGAGCCAGACCGGGACCAGCCCCTGCCAACCCAAGATCAGAAAACACGCGACCAGCAATGCCTTGTCGGCGAGCGGATCCAAGATCCCGCCCAAACGCGTGCGCCAGTCGTAGCGTTTCGCCAGATAACCGTCCAGGCCGTCCGACGCGCCCGCCGCGGCGAACAGGACCAAGGCCCATCCATACTCCTGGCGGAGAAGCAGATACATGACAGGCACGACCGCGACGAGTCGCAGGACGCTGATGATGTTTGGAAGATCCCTGAGCTGCACGCACACACTCCGGTCGCCGGGGCGGCACCAAACCTTGATGCCTGTCCGGTTGATGCTAGTCCGGTCTCCGGCGTCTGTCCAAGACCGATACCGACCGTGCCGCGCGGCTGGTGGGACTCGCCAATGTCGCCCGTCTTCCCGGACATCGCTCCGCTGCCCCAGGCAACTGCTGCAACTTATGGAACCTGCGCTCGGCGACGCCCCAACGAAAAGACCGCGCCGACCCCAAGCACGACCGCAAACTAAGGCGATTTCCGCAAACTTCCATACCCGTAGGTTGTGCTGACGATAGGAGGCACAACTTGCGCCGACGTTTGGTTGTGCCTCGCACGGCTCGGCACAACCTACGCCTGCGCGGACCATCCCCGCTAAATTCCGACCATCGTCCGTCACAGGAGCCCCGCATGACCGACACCGCCGAGCCCACCCCGCGCAGCGACCACGACAGCCCCGGGAAAGAGTCGCTGGAGGGCTACTTCCCCGAGTTCCTCGCGCTGCTCTTTCCACGCATCCACGCCGGCATCGACTGGTGCCTCGGCCAATCGCGGCTACGCGCGCAAGACCATCTTGAAGCTGTTCCGCGTCATCGATTGGATGATCCAATTGCCAGGAACCCTGGAAACGGCCTTCCGCCGAGAGATCTTCACCGACAAGGAGAGCAAACAGATGCCGTACGTTACCACTGCGTCTGACGGAGAAGACAAAGCAAGCCGCCTGAGACACGACAACCCTCATCGGCACTTCCGATCAGAACCGCAGCCGCACGAAGATCCGCTCCGGGATTCGGCGAATGATCAGCATGATCCAACGCCAGTACCAAGGGGTGTAGATCACCGAGCGACCTTTCTCCATTGCCCGGACGATGTCGCGCGCCACCCGCTCGGGGCTCGCCCAGAGCGAACCCTCCTTAAATTCGGCGGTCATGGGGGTATCGACGCAGCCGGGCTTGGTCAGCAGCATCTGCACGCCGCGCTTGTGCAGGCGCTGGCGCAGACCGGAGAGAAAGATCTCGAGCGCCCCCCTGGCGGCACCTAAGACGTCGTTAAATCACCCCCGGCAGAGCCGGTCGCTGACCTCACTGAGTTAGAATAGCCGGTCAGACCCGTCCCTTGGAGCCAAAGTGTGACGCAGGATTCCGCCCCGCCCTCATCGCCATCCCTCAGTTATCGCGACGCCGGTGTCGACATCGACGCCGGCGCCCGGTTGGTCGAGCGCATCAAGCCGCTCGCCGCCGCCACCGCTCGACCCGGCGTCATCACCGGCCTGGGCGGATTCGGGGCGCTCTTCGAGCTCCCGCTCGCCGAGTATCGGCAACCGGTGCTGGTCTCTGGCACGGACGGCGTGGGCACCAAGCTCAAGCTCGCGATCGACCTGGGTCGGCACGACAGCATCGGCATCGACCTGGTCGCCATGTGCGCAAACGACATCCTGGTCAGCGGCGCCGAGCCCCTGTTCTTTCTCGACTATTACGCCACCGGACAGCTCGATGTCGAGGTCGCCGCATCCGTCATCGCGGGCATCGCACGCGGCTGCGAGCTCGCCGGCTGCGCCTTGACCGGCGGCGAGACAGCGGAGATGCCGGGCATCTATCGTCCGGGCGACTACGACCTCGCTGGCTTCTGTGTCGGGATCGCGGAGAAGGCGGATCTCATCGTCCCGGATCGGGTCCGACCGGGCGACCTGCTGATCGGGCTCGCCTCCTCGGGACCCCACTCCAACGGCTACTCGCTGATCCGCAAGGTCATCGAGGTCAGCGGTGCGGATCTTGGAGAGGATCTGGACGGCGTCAGCCTCGGCGAGCGACTGCTGGCACCGACCCGCATCTATGTCAGGTCCGTTCTACCCTTGACCCGCGCCATCAGAGTGCACGCCCTCGCCCACATCACGGGCGGCGGATTGACCGAAAACCTGCCGCGGGTGCTGCCGGACGACACCCGCGCCGTCTTGGACCTCGCGAGCTGGACCCGCCCGCCGGTCTTCGACTGGCTCCAGAGCAAAGGCGGCATCGACAATGCCGAGATGCTGCGGACCTTCAACTGCGGGATCGGGATGGTGGTTGTCGTCGCTGCGGGCGATTTGGACCAGGCGCTCGAGCTGCTGCGCGCCGGCGGCGAGGTCGCACGGGTGATCGGACAGGTCGAGGCGGGTCAAGGACCCTCGTCGGTACACTATGTCGGCGAGGTCGCGCATGCCTGATGACGGACGTCTGCGCGTCGTCGCCCTGATCTCGGGC
Source organism: Thiocapsa sp. C2-2m (assembly GCF_041903745.1). NCBI lineage: Bacteria > Pseudomonadati > Pseudomonadota > Gammaproteobacteria > Chromatiales > Chromatiaceae > Thiocapsa > Thiocapsa sp. C2-2m. The sequence goes on from NZ_JBBWVD010000032.1 coordinate 55,621, forward strand.
AGCGGCAGCAACCTGCAGGCATTGATGGACGAAGCGGCAAAGGGCCGGCCCTTCGAGATCGTCGCCGTCATCAGCAACCGCGCGGATGCCTTCGGCCTGGAACGGGCCCGGCGCGCCGGCATCCCGGCCGAGGTATTGGACCATCGCGAATACGCGGGGCGCGAGCCCTACGAGGCGGAGCTGCGTGCCCTGATCGATCGCTACGCGCCCGGCTTGGTCGTCCTGGCCGGATTCATGCGCATCCTCACGCCCTCTTTCGTCGACCACTATTCCGGGCGGATGCTCAACATCCATCCCTCGCTCCTACCCAAATTCCGGGGGCTTCAGACCCATCAGCGCGCGCTGGATGCCGAGGAGCACGAGCATGGCGCCAGCGTCCATTTCGTCACGGCCGAGCTCGACGGCGGACCCGTCATCATTCAGGCTCGACTGGCGATCCATCCGGGCGAGGATGCCGCAACACTGGCCGGACGCGTGCTCAAGCAGGAGCACGGCATTTACCCGCGGGCGGTCGGCTGGTTCGCGCAAGGGCGCCTGCGATTGGGCGCAGATGGACGGCCTTGGCTGGACGGCGAGCCGCTGATGTCGCCGATCGTGATCGATGCCGCAGCCGGATGAGGCGATTTCCCCGTATCAGCACCCCCGACTGCGCATGGCTCGCAGTTGACTTCAGTCGCCCCGACCCGAGCGTTGGTGCGGTTCAAAATAATCTATTTTTTAACATCTTAAACCGCGCCGACTCCAACGGCCGTCAAGTCTGCCGAGGCCGATCCCATCCAAAAACAGCGCATACCCCGCCGGGCGCGGTTTAATGCTCGCACTTGTCGAGCTTCTCCCGAGCACCCGGGATCACCGACAGGAGAAAGGTCGACACCAGCACGACCGGCGCAAGGATGATGAGCACGAGCGCGAAGAACAAGACAATCTGCTGAAGGTAGGCCAGGTCGGGCAGGACAAAGCGCACGGCCAGGAAGAGCAACAGGGCCGCGACGAAAAAGATCGCGGAAACGACCACCCCTTCGCGCATAGTCCTGCAGCCGAGGATCAGCAACCGATGAACCATTCGTCATCTCCTCCGCATTGTCGACGTACTATTTTCGTCGCGGCGTGGACTCGGCGTCCGAGCTGTCGCTGCCCGAGCCCGTTCCGCCCGAGGACATGCTCGTCGCATTCGTGAGCATTTTCTGGAACATGTCCCACGAGGCCATGGTCCCGGTCACGTAGGGCTGGAACAGCTTGATCGGGTCGTAACCTTCGGTACCTGAGACCATGCGCTCGCGGATGTCGTCCATCAACTGGCGCTGAAAGGCTTCGACATCCGGCAGGCCGAACAGCTTGCGCATCTCTTCCGGCGTCATCTCGACATCGACACTGATCTTCATGCCTCTCTCCTTGGAGCGCGGCGCGGCAGGGTGCCCCGCCTGCCCGATCACTCTGGACGATCGCGAGGGTCTACGCAAGCCGTCTCGCCACGGCGTCTGAGCCCAAGGCACTTCCGACTAATGCCGACTCGCACGCGGGACCGCATCGGTCGGTGCGGGATCCTCCACGGCCATGATGCGGCGCACCCGGCGCCCGACCAAGAGACAGGCGCGCTCGAATGCGCGAGCTGCCTCGCGTGCGTTCCACTCCCACTCGGAAGGGTGTGCGGTGACCGGGAACTGCCAGTGCCCTGTCGTCAGCACGGTGCCGATGCGTACCTCGAGCGTCCAGTCATGCCAGACCGTGCCGGGCTGATCGTCCTCGACGAACTCCTGCTCGGCGAGTCGGATATAGTTGCCGGCGCGATCCTCCATCGAGACTAGGTCGGAGAGCACCAGCGAGTCGTCGACGCAACTGGTCCAGCCGGTGTGGACCGCGCTGGCCGTCCCCATTAGGGAGTGGATGAGGAGGGACGGGGTCAATGTCAGCGACAAGGGGGTTTCCCAATCCGGCTCGGCGGCATCGCTCGGGATTTCGGTATCGGTCTGGGTGGCCATTGCTAATCCTTTATGGTCGACTTGTTCCCGGCTGATGCAGGGCGTCTAATGGTCTTCAGTCTATAGTTCAGGTCCGCCGCAGGGCAATCCTCGGTCTGCTTCCATGCCTCGGCCATCGGCCGGGCCAGGCGAATTCCCAAGGTTTCATCATGTCCGTTCTGCTTGATCTCAGTATCTTCCCGGTGGACCGAGGTGCCGGCGTCAGCGGCTACGTCGCCCCCGTCATCGCCATGATCCGCGACAGCGGTCACGACTACCGACTCTCGCCGATGGGCACCGTCGTCGAGACCGACACCCTGCCCGAGGCGCTCGGATTGATCGAGCGCGCTTACGCGATCTTAGACGCCTTGGGCTGCGAGCGCGTCTATGCCGCAGCCAAGCTCGACATCCGGCCGGGGCAGACCGGACGCATGGAGGGAAAGCTCGAGTCCGTACGCAAGCACATCGGCGAGGTCGCCTGCTGAACCGCGTCCGTCCGGCGCGATATGCAGAGGTTCGCGGGGCTGATGCGGTTGGTGGTCATGATCGGCGTATGGAGCTGGACGCGGTTCAGGAATCTTGAATCATCGAAATGTTATGTATTTGAAAATTATTACAGATTAACCACTTAACCCGCGTCGACGCCAACATCTCAGAGGGATGCCAAATGGCTGACCAATCAAGACTTCATAATACTGCGCCGGACGCGGTTCAACCGGACGCGGTTTAAAATGAGACACGGTTTATGAAGGTTGCGATCTTTTCCGACGTTCAAGCCAACCTGCCGGCGATGGAGGTTGCGGTCGAGCGGATCCTCGACTGGGGTCCGGATCTGGTCGTGATGGACGGGGACCTGGTCAACCGCGGGCCGAGCAGCCTTGCCTGTGTCGAGCTGTTCGACGAGCTGCGAAGGACACGTGGCTGGTTACCGGTGAAGGGCAATCACGAGGCTTGGATCCTGCGCTGCGCTCAGGAGCCGCCTCGCACCGAGCTTGAGGGGCAGATGCGGCGCTTCGCCGACTGGACCTACGAGCAGGTTCGCGAGCGTATCGCTGCACTCGAAGGCTGGCCGGACCATCTCTGTTTCCACGGCGAGAGCGATTCCAGCTGGGTGCACGTCACGCACGGGACCATGGCCGGAAACCGCTTCGGGATCTCGGCCGGCGTTTCGGACGAAGAGATCCGCGGCAACCTCCCGATGGACGTCGCCCTGTTCGTGACGGCACACACCCACCGCCCCCTGCACCGCGAGCTGGACGGCACCCCCATCCTGAACGTCGGCTCGGTCGGCTCGCCGTTCGACGGCGACACGCGCGGCAGCTACGCCTTGCTCGAAGAGCGTCGGGGGCAATGGACCTGGGAGATCGTGCGGTTCGACTACGACCGTGCTCGCGCGGAGCGAGATTTTCGCGATTCGGGCTTCATCGACGAGGGTGGACCCATGGCGCGCATCCTGTTCGAGGAATGGCGACAGGCACGTCTGTTGATGCCCTATTGGAGGCGAGGCTTCGAGCCTGCCGTTCTTGCGGGAGAGCGTGACCTCGCCGAAGCTGTCAAGGAGTTCCTGCGGGAGTCAGGTCAAGGCTGAGCGGGTCGAGCGCCGGTGCGCCGGGGCGCACCGGGTTTCGATCGATGTCATGACGGTCACTGCTTCGCCTGCTCTCCCAGGATATAGACGGTAATCCCGGACCCGAGCAGCCCCAAGAACACCATCGGGATCCAGGCGTCGGTCACGAGCGCTTCGGCTCCGTAGGTCGCGCCGGCCAAGGTCAAGAAGAGGGTTGCCGTGATCAGACTTAAGATAAGAGGCATCATGATTGTTTCCTTTTAGCTACAACGTTGACCATAATATTAGCCTTTACTTAATTACATGCAAGGCTCGTCGAGCCGCGTCGGACGCCGGAAGCCGATGTGCGCGATACATGTAACAGATTGAAACTAAAAGACACATCAAGCGCGACCAGGGTGTTCAAGAGAATCCGATGCTGCGGATCGGACAAACGACGCGATCGATGACAAATTGCAACAAGATGTAACAGGGCAACAGTCAGCCCCTTGGAGTAACGGATGAGCGACTCGGATCGTCTTTACCGCTTTACCTTCGAGAACATCGGGATTCGTGGCAACCTGGTCCATTTGGATGCGACCTGGCGTGCCGTCCTGGGTGCGCACCCCTACCCGGAAGCGGTTCGCGATCCGCTCGGGGAGTCACTGGCCGCCGTGACGCTGCTCGCCTCGACGATCAAGTTCGAGGGCTCCCTGATCCTGCAGGCACAAGGCAGAGGACCCATCCGCACCCTGGTTGCTCAGGCGACCCACGAGCACAAGGTCCGCGGGCTTGCCCGTTGGGAAGGCGAGGTGCCTGCCGACGGAACACTGGCGGCGCGTTTCGGGCAGGGCCATCTGGCCTTGACCATCGAGCGGCGCGGCGCCGAGCCTTATCAGGGGATCGTGCCGCTGGAAGGGGCGGATCTCTCCGCGGCGATCGAGCGTTATTTCGTCGACTCCGAGCAGCTCCCGACGCGCCTCTGGCTCACGGCCGGAGAGAACCGCGCCGCCGGACTGCTGTTGCAGCGCCTCCCCGGCGAGGGTTTGAGCGACGAAGATTGGGCCCGGATCGGCATCCTCGCCGACACGCTCACCCGCGAGGAGCTGACCGGACGATCCACCGGCGATCTGCTGTATCGGCTCTTCAACGAGGAGTCGATCCGTCTATTCGAGCCCGAGCCGATCGCCTTTCGGTGCGGCTGCTCGCGCACCCGGATCGAGGAGACGCTCAGGCTCCTCGGACCGGCCGAGGTGGACGACATCCTCGCCGAGGAAGGCGCGGTCAGCGTCACCTGCGAGTTCTGCAACCGCAACTACGCCTTCGACGCGGTGGACGCCAAACAGCTCTTCGCAGAGCTGACCCGCCATGAGCCCTCGCCCTCGCAACACTGATCCGGCCCGCCGATGTCGAGCACATTGCAGCCCCTGCTCGGACTGGTCGTCATCGTCGGCCTCGCCTGGCTCTTGAGCGAACGTCCTCACGCGGTCCGACCTCGCCTGGTCGTCGCCGGACTGGCGCTCCAGATCGCCCTCGCGCTCCTGCTGCTGAAGCTGCCGATCGCCCAAGCCAGCTTTCTGGCGCTGACCGACCTGGTGCTGGCGGTACAACGCGCCACCCACGCCGGCACCGAGCTGGTCTTCGGCTTTCTCGGCGGTGGCGCAGCGCCCTTCGAGACGCGTTATCCGCAGAACAGCTTCGTGCTCGCCTTCCAGGCGCTCCCGCTGATTTTGGTCATGAGTGCACTCTCCGCTCTGCTTTTCCATTGGCGGGTGCTGCCTCTGCTGGTGCGCGGCTTCGCCTGGTTGTTGCAACGGACCATGGGGACCGGTGGGGCGCTGGGGCTCGGGGCGGCGGCGAACGTCTTCGTCGGCATGACCGAGGCGCCCCTCTTGATTCGGCCCTACCTGGCCGGACTGTCGCGCTCGGCGCTCTTCGCACTCATGACCTGCGGCATGGCCACGGTCGCCGGGACCGTCATGGTGCTCTACGCCGGGATCCTCGCCGACACCGTTCCGGATGCGATGGGACACATCCTCACCGCCTCCCTGATCAGCGCACCGGCGGCCTTGATGATCGCCGGCATTCTGGCGCCGGAGCACGCGGACGAGGCGGACCGGGCGATCGTCGCCGTCCCGAGCGAGTCGCGCAGCAGCATGGACGCCATCACCCGCGGCACCCTCGACGCCATCCCGCTCTGGCTCAACATCCTGGCGATGTTGATCGTCATGATCGCGCTGGTGAGCCTCGCCAACCAAATCCTGGGCCTGTTGCCGGCCTTGGCCGGCGAGCCTTTGACCGCCCAGCGCATTCTCGGCTGGGCCATGGCGCCGGTCGTCTGGTTGATCGGCATCCCCTGGTCCGAGGCGCAGGTCGCCGGCTCACTGATGGGCGTCAAGACCATCCTCAACGAGTTGATCGCCTACATCGAGCTGGCCGGCACCCCGAGTGCAGAGCTCAGCGACCGCAGCCGGCTGATCATGACCTACGCACTCTGCGGTTTCGCCAATCTCGGGAGCCTCGGGATCATGATCGGCGGCCTCGGGGCCATGGCGCCGGAACGCCGCGACGAGATCGTCGCGCTCGGGCTGAAGTCGATTCTCGCCGGGACCATGGCGACGCTGATGACCGGCGCGGTCGTCGCATTGATTCTTTGAGTCGACTGCCTGAGATTCTCCTGAGTCCCGAAAAAATCGCTTGGGTGGCTCACCTTTTGAGCCACCCACCCGTGTAGGATCAGGCTATCCGGATCCATGAGGCGACCGCGATGTCCCATCGGCAGCGATTTGAAACGAACGTCCCCGAGCCCTCTCTCGACGAGGCGATCATCGGCCGTTATCTCGTCATCCAGCGCAGCCGCCTCGCCGGATTCCGGCACCACGAGGCGCCGACTCTCCTGCCGGCGCTGCGGGCCGGCTCACCCTTGACCCTGAGCGCCGAACGCGACAACCCGTACGACGGCGACGCGGTGGCCATCCACTGGCAGGGCCACATGCTGGGCTATCTCCCGCGTGGCGAGAATCTGGTCGTCGCCCGACTGCTGGCGCGGCAGCGGCGCTTGAGCGCGCGCGTCCGACGCCTCGTCCCGGACGCCGATCACAACCAGCGTCTGCAGATCGAAATCTTGATGCATTGACAAATTGAAGACCCTGTCGACCGGGCGGCTGAGTTGCTGAATCCAGGTTCTTGACGCCTTCTACTGCTCGGTCGACACTCATCCGATCGCGGCTACTTTGAGATGGGACGCAAGCATGCTCACGGAGTATGTCGAAGAGGCCCTCGAACGGGCGCGGTACGAGCTGATCGAAGATCCGAATGCATCCTTCGGGACACCGGCTGGCCGAGGCACATCATGGGCGAGGAGATCAGAGGACACTGCTGGAATTGCGGACAGGGACTGACTAAGCTGGATTACGGGCGCGAGCTGCGCTGCCCCGGTTGCGACAAACCGACCCATTGCTGTCGCAATTGTCGTCACTACGCGCCCGGACGACCCAACGAGTGTCGGGAGCCGATGGTGGATCGCGTCATTGCGAAGGATCGGGCCAACTTCTGCGACTGGTTCCAGCCCCTGCTGCGATCGCCCTCGCTGCAACCCGGCGAGACGCCGAGCGGGGCGACCGACCCGGAGTCGCTGAAACGTTCCGCGGAGGATCTGTTCAAATGACCGAGCGCCGAGCCTCTTTCCGTCCACTCGACGGGTTACTCCTTGCCGTCGGACTCTGCCTGGTCGCGACGGTCAACGCCTGCGCATCGGAACAGGACATGACCGCGGAACGTCAACGACTCGTCGAGAAGATCGAGGCCGAGGTCCGCATGACCGCCCCCGAGCTGGGTTTCGCACGGCTCGATCCTCGGGTCGCCGAGGCCATGCTCCGGGTGCCTCGCCACGCCTTTGTGCCGAACGCCCAACGCGCCTTGGCCTATGCCAATCACCCCCTGCCGATCGGCGGCGGTCAGACCATCTCCCAGCCCTACATCGTCGCCATCATGAGCCAGCTACTCGATGTCGGCCCCGGCGACCGGGTCTTCGAGCTGGGCACCGGGTCCGGGTATCAGGCTGCCGTGCTGGCCGACATGGGTGTCGAGGTCTATTCGGTCGAGATCGTTCCGGAGTTGGCCGAGCGCGCCGTCGCGAACCTGGGGGCCGCCGGCTATCCGCAGGTCCAGGTCCGGGCCGGAGACGGTTGGCTCGGCTGGCCCGAGGCCGCTCCGTTCGACGGCATCATCCTGACCGCCGCCGCGCCCGTTATTCCGGACCAGCTGATCGCTCAACTCAAACCCGGTGGACGTCTGGTGATGCCGATCGGCGAAACGCACGGCGTTCAGCAGCTCGCAATCTTCGACAAGGGCGAGGACGGCAGCCTGCGCCGACGCGACCTCCTGCCGGTGCGTTTCGTGCCGGTGACCGGGCCCCTGGGCGACTGACCGATGCCGGCGCCGGACATCGGTTTAGGTCAAAGGCGAAAGGTCAAAGGTCAAAGGTCAAAGAAGGGGCGGCATCCGGCTGGCAGGCCAGCCATTTCGACGCGATCCGCCGGCAGGCGACCGCAACGTGCGCGGGGTCGATCTCGATGCCATAGTAAAGACCTTGCCCCTACCCGCCTCTGTGTTCCTATGACTGAAGACGCACGCGTGCCGCTCCATGACGACACCCTCGAAACCCTCGCCCTGACACTGCAGCGACAGGCGCAAGCCACCGGTCATCGCGCAACCCTGCTGCTGAGCGGCGATGCGGACTGGACTGCAACCCGTGCATGGCGTGTCGTCGCCGCGCTTCCGGACCAGGTTCCGACCTGGCTGACCGAGCGACCCCTGGCCGACGGCGCCCTGCCGCTGCGAGCCGCGGATCGACTGCTCGGCAGCAATCTCGATCTCTTGGTCTACGACGCCCATAGCGGTTTCGATCCGGATGGTTTCGGCGCCGCGACCGGGGCGATTCGCGGAGGCGGGCTCCTGCTGCTGCTGACCCCGCCGCTTGCCGATTGGCCGGACGTGACCGACCCGCAGGCCGAGCGCATCGCCGTTTGGCCGAATCCGGCAGCATCGGTCGGCAGCCGCTTCCTGCGCCGGCTCGCGAGGCTTCTCGGGTCCGACCCGGGTCTGATCCACCTTGCACAAGGTGATGCAGGGGGCATCTCGACCGCGCTGAGGTGCGTCCCGGACTGCGCGTGCGTCAGGCCGGAGCCGAACGACCGCGACCGGACCACCGAAGCGAGCGACCCGGACCCTGCCGAACCCGCCACGTCGGACCAGGATCAGGCGATCGCGGCCATCCTCGGGGTCGCGCATGGCCGTGCACGCCGCCCGCTCGTCATGAGAGCGCACCGCGGACGCGGCAAGAGTGCCGCGCTGGGCCTTGCCGCCGGCCGACTTCTGCGCGAACGCCCGCTCCACATCCTAGTGACCGCACCGAGACGCTCGGCGGCCGACGCGCTCTTCAAGCACGCCGACGCCGTGCTGGCCGATCATGCTCGGGCCTCGGCCCCGGATGCGGAGACCCGGACGACACCGGACAAGATGACGCCTCATGCGGCAGACCGATCCGGGTACGGCCGTGCATCGGCATCACTCGCATTCTTCTCCCCCGCCGATCTCGCCGCGCAAACACCGGCGGCCGATCTGCTCCTGATCGACGAGGCCGCCGGCATTCCCGCACCCATCCTCGAGGCCCTCCTCGCCCGCTACCCGCGCGTCGTCTTCGCGACCACGGTCCACGGCTACGAGGGCACGGGACGCGGCTTCGACGTGCGCTTTCGCGACACGCTGGACCGTCTTACCCCGAACTGGCGAGAGATCTCGCTCGACACACCGATCCGCTGGGCACCCGGGGATCCGCTCGAAGCCCTGACTTTCAGAGCCCTGCTGCTCGACGCCGCCCCCGCTAAGGCCGAGGCACTGAGCAAAGCCAATCCCGCCGGTATGCGCTGCGAGCGCCTCGACCGCGACGCCTTGGTCCAAGACGAGAAGACCCTGCGCGAGCTCTTCGGTCTGCTCGTCATGGCCCATTACCAGACCCGGCCGATGGACCTGCGCATGCTCCTGGACGGCCCGAATGTCCGCATCTACGCGTTGCGATGGCGCGATCACGTTGTCGCCACCCTCCTCGCCGCAGAGGAAGGCGGTTTCACCGATCCCGCCTTGTGCGAGGCGATCTTCACGGGCCGCCGCCGTCCGCGCGGCCACCTGCTCCCGCAAACCCTGTCGACGCATGCCGGACTCGCCGAGGCCCCTGCCCTGCGCTACCTGCGCGTGATCCGCATCGCCGTCCATCCGGCGCTCGCACGCCACGGTCTCGGGCGCAGACTGCTGCGCCGGCTCGCGCGCGACGGTCGCGCCGAGGGCGTCGCCCTGCTCGGCGCCAGCTTCGGCGCGACGCCCGCATTGATCCGCTTTTGGGACCGCTGCGGCTTTCGCCCGGCACAGATGGGTACCAGCCGGAATGCCTCGAGCGGCGAGCACGCGCTCGTCGTACTGCATCGTCTCGACGCGCGCGGCTGGTACTTTACAGCAGCGGCCGAGGCTCGCCTGGAATCTCGGCTCCCTGTGCTGCTGGCCGGTCCGCTGCGCACACTCGACGCCGTCACCGTCGTGGCGCTCGTCGCCGCGATCCGCACCGAGCCCGCAACGCCCGGGGTTCCATGCCGCGACGCGATCGACGATCGTGAGCTGAGCGGCTTCATCGACGGCCATCGCTCCCTGGACGCCACCCTCCCGCTCTTGGCCGAGCTCACTCGGCGCCGACTCGGATCCCGTCTGCGAGCCGGACGCATCGCGGGCGACGACGCTGCGCTCTTGGTCGCAGCCGCCCGCCAGCTCCACGGCCCGGCCGAGTTGGCGAGCCGTTTCGGTGCGAACGGTCGGGACGCGATCCTCACCCGCATCCGACGCGCAGCCAACGCGCTGCGGTCCGACCCGAACGAAACCCTGCCGCGCAACAGCCACTCAAGGCACGGCGTCTCCATCACTCGCCAGCAAACCTGCAACAGTCCATTGCGCTGAGTGAAACGCCGACAGATCCTCTCCGCCGGCGTCGTCCCCGTCCGTCGCTTCGGATTGGAGATGCGTTTCCTGATCCTGCGTTGTTTCAGCTATTGGGATTTCCCCAAGGGCGAGACCAAACACGGGGAGGATCCCTTGGACACGGCACGGCGCGAGGTCACCGAAGAAACGGGGCTGCTCGACCTGGATTTCCGATGGGGAACCTCTTTCGTGGAAACGTCTCCCTACGGTCGCGGCAAGGTGGCGCGTTATTATCTGGCGGAGTCACCGCGCGGCGATGTCGCCCTTGGGATCAACCCGGAGCTGGGGTTTCCCGAACATCAGGAGTTTCGCTGGGTCACCGAAGCAGAGGCTCATAGGCTCCTGAACGATCGCGTGCGCGTCGTCCTGGACTGGGCCGAGCAACGCATCGGCGAATCGCCCGAGGCCCCGGCCGCCGGGTCCGTCAACCGACCACCGGAGAACCGCCTACCATGACGATCGAGCACGACCCCGACACCTCCGATGCCATGCTGTCCCCGGCGGAAGCACGCGTCCTCGGCTGCCTCATGGAGAAGCAGCGCACCACGCCCGATCAATACCCCTTGACCCTCAACAGCCTCGTCAGCGCCTGCAATCAGAAGAGCGCCCGCCATCCCGTCATGAACATGACCCCCGGCGAGGTCGGTCACGTCGTCAACCAATTGCGCGACCGCGGCCTCATCTACGCCAGTCTTTCGGGGCGCACCGAGCGCTACGACCACAAGATCGTCGGCACCTTCCTGCTGAGCCGAGAAGAGCATGCGCTGCTGTGTGCCCTGATGCTGCGCGGCCCCCAGACGACCGGCGAGCTGCGGACCAATACCGCACGCCTGGCCGACTTCAAGGATCTCGAGCAGGTCACCGGGACGCTGCACGGCATGGCCGAGCGCGACCGCCCGCTCGTCGTCGAGCTGCCGCGCCAGAGCGGCAAGCGCGAGGAGCGCTATGCGCACCTGCTCTGCGGTCGACCCAAGCTCGAGGACATGCCGGAGTCCGCACAGGCGTCGAGCGGCGAGCCAACCCGCAGCACCCGCATCGAGGCCCTGGAGGCCGAGGTCGCGGAGCTGCGTGCGCAGATCGACCGACTTTGGTCCCTGACGGGACTCGACGATCAGCGCTGAACGCAGGCACAAAGCAGCAACCGGGAATCTCGATCGGAACATCGGCGTCGTTTGAGCGCAGCACTCGGGCTTCGGTTTTTAGCCCGAATTGATCGAATATATCGAGGCTTCACGCGGTGCCGCGCCGGATACTGATCGGGAAACCGCCCCGCAGTCACGCCGGGGCACGGAGTCTCGGGGCGATGGGGTTCCGGGACGGACAGAGGCGAAACCGGTCGAAGAAGACGCTAAAGAATGGTAACCACTTGAATAACATGGCGGAGAGGGTGGGATTCGAACCCACGGAGGGGATGAACCCTCAACGGTTTTCAAGACCGCCGCTTTCGACCGCTCAGCCACCTCTCCGAATCGACTGCCCGACGCAATCCCGCAGCGTTGCTGCGTATCGCGCTCTCAACGGACGCCCTACAAGGATACCGCATGTCCACGGCGGACCCAACCGTCTTGACGCTTGCGCGAGCGACGCCATCCGGTATGCTTGAGGAACTCGGATCTTTTTGCCGAGTCTGACTCGGCAGCTTGAACATCTCTTAACCGGAGTGACCACACCAATGGCCAACACTGATTTTTCCATTCCCCGCAGCTCACAGTCGGTCATCTCGACCAACAAGGTGCTCAAAAACACCTATCTGCTGCTCGCCGCTACGCTGGGCTTCAGCGCCGTCACCGCGATGGTGTCGATCGCCCTCGCCGTGCCGAGCTGGATGTACCTCGTCTCCGTGATCGTCGCGATGCTGATGGGTATCTTCGTGCTTCCGCGCACGGCCAACTCATCGAAGGGCATCGGTGTCATCTTCCTGATCACCGGTCTGCTCGGGTTCGGCCTGGGCTCGATCTTGTCCATGTATCTCGCCCTTCCGAACGGCCCGCAGACCGTCGGCTTGGCGTTCGGTGGAACCGCGGCGATCTTCCTGGGGCTGTCCGGCTACGCCCTGACCAGCAAGCGTGACTTCAGCTTTATGGGCGGATTCATCTTCGCCGGCATGATGGTCGTGATCCTGGCGATCGTGGCGAACCTGTTCCTCCAGATGCCGGCGCTCTCGCTGGCGATCTCCTCGGCCATTATCCTGTTGATGAGCGGCTTCATCCTGTTCGATACCAGCCGGATCGCACGGGGCGAAGAGACCAACTACATCATGGCGACCTACGGGATCTACCTCGCCATCTTCAACATCTTCATCAGCCTGCTCCAAATCCTCGGGATCATGGGCGACGACTGATTAGGCCCTTGCAGGGTACGAACCCCGGCCGAGTGCCGGGGTTTTTGTTTGAGGCCCCGACACGACCCCGCTCGGGGCAAGGAGACGATTCCATGGAGCTTGCACTGAAGATTGCCGCTGCGGCGGTGCTTATCTTGATGTTGTTTTATCTCTGGCCAGCCTACAAACACTGGCAGGAGAACGGACCAAAGGCTGGAAAGGGGGACTGGCAGGCGGCGATCCTGCCGCTCGGGGCGGTCGTCGCGCTGGTCGTGCTGCTGATCATGGCGGTGCGCTGAACCACCTCAACGGGCCTTGCCATAGGCGCGGCCGCTTCGCGGATCGGAGCGGTGAAAGCCTAGATTCACGCGATGGTTAGGCGAATTCCGGGAACCCTTATACCAATGGCGTAGGCGTAGGTTGTGCCGAGCCGTGCGAGGCACAACCAACCGTCGGCGCAAGTGGTGCCTCCTATCGTCAGCACAACCTACGATATGGAACTTTGACGCCAATTGGCGGACGCGGAGCCGACAGCACGCGACAAAAGTGCAGGATTCTCCCGAGACGCGGTTCAGTCCGCATACATCGGCCGCTCCTCCGCGAGATTCAGCCACCCCTTGACCACGCGATAGAGCGTCCAAAAGTAGACAATTCCCCAGATCAGAAAACCGATCAAAAAAACGCTGGTGACCATACCGACGAGGCCCCAGAGGAGCTGAAACCAAAAGGTTCGGATCTGCCAGACAAAATGGGATTCCAGCCAGGTACCCCGCACCTTGGCGAGGCGCAGATAGTTGACAACGACGCCGATGACGGAGGTCACGCCCAAGACGAACGACAGGGCCTGCAGAAGATAGACGAAGCCGGTCGTGTTCTTGAGTGGATCGGTCGTTTCGGGACGAGCCGAAACGGATTGAAGGTTGCGAGTCGATTCATCCATTAGTGCTCACCAAGGGCGGTATTCAAGTCCGGGAATGGCTTCGCGATCGAAGACCGACGGCAGCTCCCGAATGAGTTGATCCACCTCGTCGAAATCCATGTGCCGACCGTAAGATGCCCTGGCCGCATCGATCGGCAGCTCGACCCAATAACGGATGGACCCCACCTCGCGAAGGATCTGCAGGGTGTTGTCGGCGTGATCGATGATCCCGATATAGTCGTCGGCATGGCGCAGGCGAGGCAGCAGTTGCTCGCGAATCTCACGGCTGCTTACCTCCAGTCCACTCGCGGACGAGACCGACTCCCCGGAACGCTCGAATAAGTAGAAGACGCGATAGTGCATGGCTGACGATGTTCGCTCTCTGTGTGCTGTGACGGTCTGGTCTCGGCACGGCGTACGGCATAAGATGCGCCCGTATCCGCAGTTGTCCGAAAGCCCCTCGAGCACGCCGAGCCGGCTCGACCTTCGGCGAATAGAGATCGCCGAGCTCTTCCGCGCGGATGCGAGATCCGGCGGTCACAGGCGCGGCGACCCGCGACAGACCACCTCAGAGCCATTCGGAGACGTCGATGTCGGTTCTCAAAATGAAGCTCCACTGGCAGATCCTGATCGCCCTTGTGCTGGCGATCGTCATCGGGTTGCTGATCGAGCGCGAAACCGGACTCTTCGGGGTCACCCTGTACGGGATCTTCGCCTTTCTGGGCGAGCTTTTCCTCAATGCCCTGAAGATGTTGATTGTACCCCTGATCGTGTCTTCGATCATCGTCGGGGTCGCCGGAATCGGCGACTCGAGCAATCTCGGGCGTCTCGGGGGCAAGACGATCGGCTACTACGCGATGACGAGCCTGTTTGCCATCCTGGTGGGATTGCTCGTCGTCAACATCATTCAGCCCGGTGTCGTGGAAGGCTCGGCCGAGGAGGTCTTCGGGCTGTCGGCCAGCAAGGACGATCTCGAGGCCCAGTTCGCCGACAAGGGCGCCACCGACATCGTCGAGATCTTTCTGCGCATGGTGCCGACCAACGTCGTTGCGGCAGCGGCAGCGGGGCAGATGCTCGGACTGATCTTCTTCAGCCTGCTCTACGGCTTCTTCATCACCCGCCTGAACGGCAATTATGCGCAAACACAGCTCGACTTCTGGAACGGCGTCTTCGAGGTGATGATGAAGATCACCGAGCTGGTGATGCGCTTCGCGCCCATCGGGGTCTTCGCACTGGTCGCCAAAACGGTCACTGACACCGGCTTGGAGGCATTCGGACCGCTCGCGCTCTTCTTCCTCAGCGTCGTGATCGCGCTCGGCATCCATTTCTTCGTCACCCTGCCGTTGCTGCTCTTGTTCATCGGCGGGGTGAAGCCAAGCCGTCACTATCGCGCCATGGGCGCCGCCTTGCTGACGGCCTTCTCGACCGCATCCTCCTCCGCAACGCTTCCGATCACCATGGAATGTGTCGAGAAGAACGCCGGGGTCTCGAATCGGACCTCGAGCTTCGTGCTGCCCTTGGGTGCGACCGTGAACATGGATGGGACAGCGCTCTATGAATGCGTCGCCGTCATGTTCATCGCCCAGGCGTACGGGATCGAATTGGGATTCTCGACCCAGATCCTGATCGTGATCCTCGCACTTCTGACCTCGATCGGTGTCGCCGGCATCCCGGCCGCCAGCCTTGTCGCCATCGCCATCATCCTGACCGCGGTCGGCCTGCCGTTGGAAGGGATCGGCCTGATCCTGGCGGTCGATCGAATCCTCGACATGATGCGCACCTCGGTCAACGTCTTCAGCGATTCCTGCGGTGCCGTCATCATCGCCAAGAGCGAAGGGGAAACCGGCATCCTCGAGAACGATGGGCCAACGCCGGCTAGAGCCTAGTCACCCCTGCTGCACCGAGCCGCGAAGACGCCATCAGGGCTCGGGGCAGCGGATCGTTCGGTTTCCTTATTCCAGCTAATGGAATTACGATAGGGTGCGGGGGCCGAGCCGGGTCCATCGCCGTGCCGGCAGACCGCGCGCGCCCCAACATGCCGACCCCTTCGACTCAGCATCGCGAGCCCCGTGTCTGACCTCACTCCCTCCGCCAACGCCGAGACCACCGCGAAGCTCTTCCGCGGGCGCGTCCTCAAACCGGCCGAAGGCGTCTTCCTGTTCCACCCCAGGGCCATGGAACGCCTGATCACGGACCATCTGGCGGCCGCGGCGCGAGACATCTCGATCCCCGAGCTCGCCTATTACCTGATGCCCTCCACGGCCTTTCTGACGGGCCTTGAATCGGAGAATCCGGAAGCGCTGGCGGTCATCGAGGGGCTCAACCTGCCCGACTATGTCATCCTCCTGCCCATCCCGCCCGAGCAGCGACTCGACCGCGTCGGCTTTACGAGGCTGCTGCGCGACTATTGGGCGCGGCGTTTCGAGGCGGAGGTCGCACGCGCTTGGCAGACCGCCCGGGACGACAATCTCGATGGGGATTCGTTCGGCCCGATCGGTCTGAGCCGCCGGATCGGCCCGCTGGCCTTGGCCGAGGTGCGCGAAATTATGACGCGCGACGGGGTCGCCCCCACGGGTATCGGCGACGCCTTTATTTGCCGCAGCTTCGTCGCCCTGATCGCCCGGTTGCGCTATTTCTCACCGGGCGCCCGCGGTTTCTTCTTTCCGACAATCCGCGACTGGCATGCGCTCGATCTGTGGCTCCTCGAGAGTGGGCTGGACCTCCCTGGATCGTTGCAGGGAGGGCGGCTGCCGCGTTTGCTTGAACATACCCGCCCGGATCACCGCTGCGGCGTGCCCGAGTATCTGCCGCTTCTCCCGTCGGGCCTGCCCTACGGTGACTCGGACCCGGATTTCGCGCGCGCGATCGCCGCCCAGGAGAGCCACGAAGCGCCGCGCTTCCCGGATGAGCCCGCAATGCCGAACGCCGCCGATGCGACGCTCGCGTCCCCCGTCGACGAGATCGAGACACGCTGTCGCGCGGTCCTGCACGAAGCCTCTCAACTAGGGCGTCGGGACTGGCGAACGGCGCTCCGGGACATCGTCATTACACCGCTCGGCCCGCTTCTGGACGGACTGCTGGCCATCCCGACGCTGCTGAGCCGTCGAGGATCCACCGCAGGATCCCGCGGGATCCGGCTGGATCTGCATCTGGCCTTGTTCGCCGATGCCGTGCGCAAGGCACAGCGCGCCGAGCTCGATGATCATTATGCCGCCGCACTCGTCAACCTGTCCTTGGCCCGGCGACGCTTCACCGGCATGGGCGTACCCTGCTCGAATGCCCGCGACGCCGTCCACGGGATCCTCGCCCAACGTGCCGCTGCCGCCGAGAGCGCCTTGGCGGCACTCATCGCTGCCAACTCGAAGCTGAGCCCGGGCACGGCAAGCGAGTTGGCGGCCTTGACGGCGCTCCTGGGCGAAGAGGTGATGCGCTCCGGCTCGGCACGCTCGGCTTATTTGATTCTTCGCAACCTGGAACGCGCTTTGCTAGAGAGCCGTACGACTTACTACCGCCTGCGCCCCTTCAAATGGGCAACGAGCGGCGGCAAGGTCCAGCTTCGACAGATCCTGCCCTTTCAGGCACAGCTCAAAGCGCTGCGAGCGCTCGAGATCGCATCGATCCGGCTCGAGCAGATCGAGTGGCCTACCCGCGAGGTCGAGCGGTTCTCGGTTCCCTTGAAGCGACTCTCCGAGCAGCTTTCCACCCGACTCGCCGGCCAGCTCAGACCCCACCTTCGCGCTTCTCTCGAGGAGGCCGGCTTCAACCCGACCAACCATCGCGAGCGGGTCGCGGCCCACAAGATGCGCGAGGAGCTGCTCGACGTCATCCAGCACCGCCGGCATCTGAAGTTCACCGACGTGCGCGATATCGTCGCACGCAACATCCTGCGCTTGCCCGACCCGACCCTCGAGGAGATTCGCCACGGCGACCGCTTGGCGCATTTCGATCGAATCGCCGCCAGGACGCTGCCCGGCGTTTACAAGCCGGGCGAATTCTACGTCAAAGGGCTACAGCAGCTCGGCGCACCCTTGTTCGGCACGCCGCGGGGGCGGTTGATCCTGCGCCATCTCATCCTGCCGACCGGCCTCGCCTTCCTGGGACTCAAGACGCTCGACATCCTGGCCGGCCTGATCGCGCCGGAGGGGAGCTCGGTCCATTTGGCACCCTTCTGGCTCGTGCTGCTGCTCGCCCTGTTGATCAATGCGTTCGCCTACACCCACGTCGGGCGTGCGATCGCCAAGACGATCTGGCGCGTCCTCTCTTGGACGGTCCGTTTGCTGCTGTTCGACGGGGTGCGCAGGCTGCTGCGCTGGACGCCCGTCGCAAGACTCCTGTCGATGAGCATCATCCGCGGACTGGATCGTAACCTCGTCCAGCCGCTGTTCATCGGCTTGCTGGTGGTGCTCCCGTTCGTGGGAATTGGTCTGCTGGTCGACGAGGTGGAGATCGATTACGGTCTATCCTTGCTGATCCCGGCCTTTGCGATCGGCACGCTCGCGCGCAACACGCCGGCGGGTCGACGCTTGCTCGACAATCTCGCGAGTACGGCATGGCAGATGCTGCGTCGACTGAACCAGACCCTGGTCATCGGGCTGGTTCGCGAGCTGCTCCATTTCTTCAAGGAGGTGACGCGTCGCTTCGAGCAGGGGCTGCATCGGATCGAGGAGCTGCTGAGCCATCAGCTCGGAGAGTCGCGGCTCGCACTTGTCGTCAAGTCCTTGTTTGCTCCGATTTGGAATTTCACCGAGGCCGTGATCCAGTTTTACGTGACCGTGCTGGTGGAACCGCAAATCAATCCGATCAAGCATTTCCCGTTGGTTACCATCGCGCACAAGCTGATGTTGCCCTTCCTGCCGGCGCTCACCGGGCTGTTGGTTGCACTGACGGAGCCCTTCCTGCCGAAGCTGATTGCATACCCCTTCGTGACCCTAACCATCCTCTTGTTGCCGGGCCTAGCCGGTTTCCTGGTTTGGGAGCTCAAAGAGAATCGGAGAATCTATGCAGCCAATCACGCGAGCGCGAACCCGGTCGGACATGACCCCACCCGGATCGAGGCGGTGCGTCGATCGGATCTGACGAGCACGCCGATCGAGCCGGCCGTGATTGGCAGCCACGGCGAGACCATGCGCGGGATGCTCCGCCGTGGGTTTCACAGCGGAACACTGCCGAAGGCGTTCGATCGGCTCAGACGCGTGCTGCGCGACGAGATCCGCGACGAGGTCCCCTACCCTCATCGCCTCAGAGAGGCGCAGCGTCGCCTCGCCGAGGTCGAGCGCGCACTCTGCGTCTTCTGCGATCGGGAGTTAGGCTTTGCCTTGCGCCGCCGTTGTGCCGAGCCGAATTGCGGACTCGTCCGCGTCGAGACCGGACGGCCGCGTCTGTCGAGCAACGCCTTCGATCTGACCCTGGAGCTGTACGCCGCACACACTGCAGACGATCGGCCGATCGAGCTGCGGCTCTGCGTCTATCTGGAGGAGCCCGATCTCTTCCTGAAGGTTGAGGTGATCGGGCCAAAGGAGGAGCTCGGCACGCCATGTTGGGCGCTCGTTCGGTCCGATCTCGAGCTGTTCAGCGGTCGTGCGGGGGTCAAGCAGGCGCCGTCGGCGGTTTAGGGGTTCGGGGCTCGGGGCTCTGTC